>CAZQLI010000110.1:0-6581 GCA_964594145.1 uncultured Sphingomonas sp.
CCGGTTGGCGACCATGATGAGCAGCTGGTCGCCCCTTGCGTGGCCGAGGCTGTCATTGACGTTCTTGAACCGGTCGAGGTCGACGAACAGCATCGCGGCCAGCGTGTCCGGCTGCCGGCGGGCAAGCAGCTTGTCGGCTTCCGCCCGGAAATGGAGCCGGTTGGGAAGCGAGGTGACCGGGTCATACATGCCAAGCGCATGGGCATTTTCGATCGAGGCTCGAACCTCGGCAAAGAGGCTGTCGACCGCCGTCGCGAGCTTGGGCATGCATTCGCGAACGATCCTGGGTGTCGGGCTTGTAAGGTCGCCCTGCTCGACCGCGAGGAGCCGGTCGCCGAGTGCCGAGAGCGCACGGGCGCTCTCGCTATTTGGTCTTTCCGAGGCGATGTAGCTGACCATCAGGCAGAAGACGCCGGCGACGATCGAGGCGATCACCTGCTTGTCGAAGCTGGTGATGTAGAGAAAGGCAGCAAGCGAGAAAATGAACGACGCGACACCAGCCGCGCCCGAGAGGAGGGCGTTGCTGATTTTCTGTGCCGTGCCGTCCTGGATCTTCGAAATGGGACCTGCCCCTTGCCCGGCCGAAGCTGCTCTCCGGAAAAAATACAGGCACGAGCCTTAAACGGACGGGGTTAAAAAAGGGTGGAAATCCCCTAGGGGCGGCGGAGGATTATGTAGAGGCTCCCGCCCCCTCCATGGCGCCGATGGGCACCGCGGACCGCGGCGATCCGCGGGGCGTGCGGCGAGGCCGCCAGCCAGTCGTGAACTGCAGCGCGGATGCGGCCACGCTCCAGCGGTGGCTCTCCCTTTCGCTCATGCCCGGTAATGAGCAGCAACACGCGGTCGCCCGCCCGGATGGCGCGTTCGAGGGCCTGATCAATCGCCGACCAGGCCCGGTCGAGGCTATGTCCATGGAGGTCGAGGACCCGGTCCGGCTCGATCCGCCCGCTTCTAAGGCGCCGGTCCCAGCCGCCGTCGAGCGTTGCCGACTGGAGGCTGGGAGGACGCTGCGCCGGGATCGCCTGGGGCCTGGGCGGCGGCACCCTCCCCCGGGGCCGCGCCGCGACCGGCGCCGCGGGCACTGCCACTGGCGGGGCATCCTTGGTGTCGCGCGACAATGGCCGGATCGTTGCCGTCACCCTGGCCCACAGCGCGGCCTCCTCAGGGGAGAGGCCGCGCACGGGCCGCTACCCCCCTGGGCAGGAGGACCAGCGCCTGGCCCTTGGCGGCCATGCCGCCTGCCGTCTGGCGGGCCGGGGCGCCGGCTCCCCAGAAAGTATCGAACCGGTTGGCCCCCTTGATCGCTCCGCCCGTGTCCTGCGCGACCCAAAGGCCGCTCGCCTCGCGGCGATCCAGCGAGAGGAACACCGGCGCTCCCAGCGGAACGAACTTGGGATCGGCCGCCACCGTGGCGTTAGCAGTCACCGGGACGTTGAGCGCCCCCAGTGGCCCGGGGCCGCTAAGCTCTCGGAAGAAGATATAGCTCGGGTTTTCGCGCATCAGCGAGCGCCCGCCATCGGGCTGGCTTCGCATCCAGGCGATGATGGCTTCCATGCTTGCGCCGCCCGGCGGAAGGACGCCGCGCTCGCGGAGCAGCCGGCCGATTGCGACATATTCCCGGCCGTTCTGGTCGGCATAGCCGATCCGCATGACGTTCCCGTCCGGGAGGAGCAGCCGGCCCGATCCCTGGATATGGAGGAAGAAGAGCTCGATCGGGTCGGCGGCCCAGCCGATTTCGAGACCTCGCGAGGCAAGCGCTCCGTCCTCGATCTCGGCCCTGGTGTAGTAAAGGACGCACTGGCCTTCATGGTCGACCCGTCCACGGCCGGTCCCTTGCGGTCCGTAGCAGCGGGCGAGGTCATCGGGCTTGGCATAGATCGGGACCTCGTAGCCCGGCAGCCTCGTTCGCGACCCGCGGATCTCGGGCTCGTAATAGCCGGTTGCGAACGCCTCCCCGGTTCCGACCCTCACCCACTCGAACCGGTCGCGGAAAAATGCGACCGGGTCGCTCGCCTGCTGCGCCTCGGTGCACAGCGGGGCCCAGTCGGACGGGAGGGTGAGCCCACTTTGGTCCTGCCGCCTGACGAGAACCGGGCAGCTCAGCTTGAAGGCGTCGAGAGCGCGCCTCGCGGCGGCAGCGTCGAGCGCCGCGGGCTGCCGGAGCGTCACCCCGGCTTCTACTGCCGTTGCCGGGGCCGGCGGTGGCGGCGGCTCGACAGGCGGCTCCGGCCGGCGCGTGGCGCAGGCGGCAAGGACGAGCATCGCGGAGAGCGCGAGGGCGCGAAGGGCGCCGCTCACTCTTCCTCGTCGGTTTCGATCAGGAGCCAGTTGGGATCACGCGAGCTGATATCGCGACGGAATGTCCAGCGATCGCGCGTCTGGACCGCGTCCGACAGCGAGCCTGCGACCACTTCGCCCTCGGCGTTGCGCGTTATGGCGGCGATATCGGCCTCGAACCTCACGGTGACGAGCGCGATGTTGCGGTCGACTTCCGCGCCGGCGATGAGTGCCTGGTCGATCGCGACAAGCCGGTTGTCGAGGACCAGCCCGTCCTTCTTGCGCTGCTCGACCGCGTCGCTGAACGTCTCGAACACATGGGTGTCGACGAACGGCTTCAACGCCTCGAGATCGCCGTTCCAGAACGCCTCGAGGATGATTCGGTAGGCGGCCTTGCTCCCCTCGAGGAAGCGCGCGACGTCGAAGGAAGGATCAGCGGCGAGCAGGGCGCGCACCCCGGGCCCCGCGGTCGGCAGATAGGCCATTTCGTCGGGCTCCGCTGCTGCAAGCGGCGCGGCGGTCCTGGTCGCCGCCTGGGGCTCGAGCCGCGCTTCCGCGTCAGGATCAGCGGGCTTGAGTATCGGCTGCTCGTGGCCGGTGCGCTCGCCCAGCACGCTATATAGCCTGAGGCCGATAAACAGTGCGACGAGCGCGAGAATGACAATGGCGGTCAACGACGATTCCATTTCGAAAAGACAAGGTTCAAACGCAACATAATCCCGACAACGCACAGTTTCAAAGGGCGCTCCGTCCATTGCGCCGAGCCCAGCCGGCTGCTAGTCGCTCGCGCCAACGAGGACACGCCCCTGGCGGGTCCCTTCAACCGGAAAAAAGTCTCTCCTGTTTCTCTTAAGGAATTCCCATGGCCGACCAGGACCCGATCACCCCGACGCCCGAGGGCACTGACGAGGCGTCGAACCAACCGCAGGTTGCAACGATTGCGCAGTATATCAAGGACTTCTCGGTCGAGAATCCTTCCGCGCCCCAGGTATTCCAGTGGCAGGTCCAGCCCTCGCTCGACGTCCAGTTCGGCATCAATGGAAACAAGGTTGCTGACGACGTCCACGAGATCATCCTCAAGATCGAGGTGACTGCCAAGTCGGAGAATGGCACCCACTTCCTCGTCGATCTAAGCTATGCCGGCCTTTACGCATTCCGGAATTTCCCGGAGGAGTCGCTTTCGCCCTTCCTGCTGATCGAGGCGCCGCGCCTGCTGTTCCCCTTCGCTCGCCAGATCGTCGCGGAATCGGTCACCAGCCTCGGCTTCCCGCCGGTCCTCCTCGACCCGATCGACTTCGCCGCGGCCTACATGGCCCAGCAGGGCCAGGACCAGGCTTCGGGCCAGCCCGGCGGCGACGGCGAACCGCCGGTCGGCCACGCCTAGCCCCAGGGAGGCCAGGTGAATCTCTATCGGGCGATCGGCTCGATCGGCGGCCTGACCATGGTCAGCCGAGTGCTCGGCTTCGCCCGCGACATGATCGGCTCGAGGGTGCTTGGCGCGAGCCATGCCAACGACGCCTTCAACCTGGCCTTCTTGCTGCCCAACATCTTCCGCCGGCTGTTCGCGGAGGGCGCCTTCTCGTCGGGGTTCGTCCCGCTGTTCAGCCGGCGGCTCGCCTCGGGCGGCCACGAGGATGCCCAGGCCTTCTCCAACGAGATATTGTCGGTCTTCATGCCGGCGCTGCTCATCGTCACGCTGGTCTTCGAAATATTGATGCCCGGCGTGATCCTGATCGTTGCCGGCGAATACCAGGATGTCCCGGGAAAATATGAGCTTGCGGTCGAGCTTACCCGCTGGACCTTCCCCTATCTCTTGTTCATCAGCCTGGTCGCGCTCCTCTCGGGCGTGCTCAACTCGCTCATGCGATTTGCGGTCGCGGCCTTTGCGCCCGCGCTCCTGAACGTCTCGCTCATCATCGCGCTGCTGATCGCCCCGGAAGGGAAGATCGAGGTGGTGCGCTACATGGCGATTGCCGTACTCGCCGGCGGCATCGCCCAGTTCGCCCTTTGCTGGGTCGCCGTCCGCCAGGCCGGGGTAAGGCTTCGCTTCGGTCGCCCCCGGTTCACTCCGGCCGTCAGGGAACTGGTGGTGCTGATCCTCCCTGCGACGGCGGCCGCGGGGGTCTACCAGATCAGCCAGCTCTTCTATGCCTACTTCTCAGCCGGGCTCGGCGAAGGCGCGCTGACCAAGCTCAGCTATGCCGATCGCCTCAACCAGCTTCCGCTGTCCATCATCGGAACGGCGCTCGGCGTCGCCATCCTCCCGGCAATCAGCCAGGCCATCGCGCGCGGCGAGGACGACAAGGCGTCCGACGTGCAGGCGCAGGCGTTCGACCTTTCCATGCTTCTGACGCTCCCGGCGACCCTGGCCCTGGTCGTCGCTGCGGGGCCGATCATCGGAGCGCTCTACCAGGGCGGCGAATATAGCATCGAGGACGCCCGGGTTACCGGCAATATCCTCGCTATCCTCGTCACCGGCCTTCCCGCTTATGTGCTGGTGAAGGTGCTGACTCCTGCCTACTACGCCCGCAAGGACGTAAAGACGCCGGTGATGATCGCCATGGCGATGCTGATCGGCGGGATCATCGCCAACTTCATCCTTATCCCGATGATCGGCATCTACAGCCTGGCGACGGTCACCTCGGCCAGCGCATGGCTGAACTTCGCCCTGCTCTACGCGATCCTCTACATGCGCGGCCAGTTCCGCATGCCGGGCTGGCTTGCAGCGCGGCTGGGCAAGCAGCTCCTCGCCGCCCTGGCGATGGCGGCCTCGCTTTATTCGGTCCGGCTCGCCGCGGGCGACATGTTCTTCGGCTCGGTCCTCGAGCGAATGGTCGGGCTCGCGGCGCTGGTCGGCGTCGGGGTGATCGTCTATTTCGCGCTGGCCTGGATGATCGGCGGAATGGACCGGCAGGCGATCGCAGCGCTCCGCCGACGGGCCAAGACTGAAGAAGTGGCAGAATGACCAACAAGAACCAGATGCGGGTTGTTTCCGGGATCCAGCCGACCGGCGGACTTCACCTCGGCAACCTGCTCGGCGCCATCCTTCGATGGGTCCGGATGCAGGACGAAGCGGACTGCCTCTTCTTCCTTGCCGACCTCCACGCGCTGACGATCGACGTTGACCCCGAGCAACTGCGCTCCAACGTCCGGGAAATGGCCGCGGCGCTCATCGCCAGCGGCATCGATCCTGCAAGGTCCATCCTTTTCGCGCAGAGCGGGGTCCCCGCCCACGCCGAGCTGGCCTGGATCCTCAACTGCACCGCGCGGATGGGCTGGCTGAACCGGATGACGCAGTTCAAGGAAAAGTCGGGCAAGCACCGTGAAGGCGCCAGCGTTGGCCTCTTCACCTATCCCGTGCTGCAGGCTGCCGACGTGCTGCTTTACCAGGCAACCCACGTGCCGGTCGGCGAGGACCAGAAGCAGCATATCGAGTTGGCGCGGGACATCGCCATCAAGTTCAACAATGACCACGACGTCGAGCTTTTCCTGCCGCCGGAACCCTATATCGGCGGCGGGACCGCTGCGCGGGTGATGAGCCTTCGCGATGGAACGACGAAGATGTCCAAGTCGGACCCGTCCGAGCAGAGCCGGATCCACCTCACCGATGACGATGAGGCGATCGCGCTGAAGATCCGCAAGGCCAAGACCGATCCCGAGCCGCTGCCGGACGATCCGGCGCTGCTCGAGGGACGTCCCGAGGCGAGGAACCTCGTCGGCATCCTCGCCGGCATCACCGGCGAGAGCGAAGAACAGGTCCTGCAGCGTTTCGCGGGCCAGGGGTTCGGCGCGTTCAAGCCGGTGCTGGCAGAGGCGACGATCGCGCTCATCTCGCCGCTTCGCGAGCGCCTGGTGGAGCTACGGCAGGACCAGGGGCAGCTCGACTCGATCCTCGCAGCCGGGGCCGAGCGGGCGGCGGAGCTAGCGGCCCCCACCCTTCTCGAGGCCTACCGGGCGGTCGGCCTCAAGGCCTAGCTGGCCGGACCTTGAAACAGCGAAGCGCTTCATCGCTTATTCAGCACGTTTCATATTATAATCCCGGGGACCTTGTTCCGAGTCGGGATGTATCTCATGCGTATGAAAAAACTGGCCACGGCAGCGCTGCTTGGCATTTCGGTAATTGGACTTTCGGCCTGCGCGACGGGCCTGAGGACGCAGGTGTCGCGATACCAGGCCATGCCTGCGCCGCAGGGCCAGAGCTTCGTCGTCGTCCCGGCAAACGCGGCCGACATGGGCGGCCTCGAATTCTCGCGCTGTCAGGCGCAGCGGCGAAAGGCCGGATAGCGGCCGTGCCGCGATGCTCG
>CAZQLI010000111.1:0-5020 GCA_964594145.1 uncultured Sphingomonas sp.
GATCATCTTCTCGAATCGGGAGGCAGCGGGCGCCTCCGGCATCGCGTCGGCCAGTTCCTCGGCCGCTTCCGGGGCGTGCTCGGCCAGCGCTTCCTTGAGCCGGCCGGCTTCCTCGGCTCCACGCTTCTCGGCCAGGCGCTGGCGCACCCTGTCGAGCGTCGCTGCAAGCCTGTCCTCCTCGACCGGCTTCATCAGATAGTCGACTGCCTGGGCCTCGAAGGCGCGGAGCGCATGTTCGTTATAGGCGGTGACGAACACGAACAGCGGCGGCTCGACCTCCATCAGGCCGGATATGACCGAGAAGCCGTCGAAGCCCGGCATCTGGATGTCGAGGAAGACGAGATCCGGCTTGTGGGTCTTGATCGCGCGGATCGCCTCGCGGCCGTTGGAAGCGGTGGCGACCACCTCCACGTCCTCATGCGCCTCGAGGCGCAGGCGCAGTCCCTGGGTGGCAAGGGGCTCGTCGTCAACGAGGATGGTGCGAATGGTCATGAAAGATCCTTCTGATCGAATTCGAGCGGAATCTCGATGATAACGCTAAAGCCCCCATGTTCGTTCGTTCGAGTGGAAAAGCCGTGGCCTGCCCCATAGGCCTGGGCCAGCCGGTCCTGGATATTTGCGAGGCCGACGCCGGTCGACTGGGAGTCGATCGGGGTTCCCCCCTGGCCCGGCCCGCTGTCGGCGACCTCGATCCTCACTGCCCGTCCCTCACGATGAGCGGTAATCCAGATGTCGGCGCCATGTTCCGCGGGCGTGACTGCATATTTGATGGCATTCTCGATGAGCGGCTGGAGCAGAAGCGAGGGCAGCCTCGCTCCAATCGTGTCCGGGTCCAGCCGGAAATGGGGGCGGAGCCGATCCTCGAAGCGCATCTTCTCGATCTCGAGATATAGTTTCAGCGTCTCCACCTCCTGGACCAGCGTCACCTTGGCGGTCGGCTCGTTGACGAGCGTGTAGCGGAGGAACGAGGACAGGCGCGACAGCATCGCGTTGGCCCGCTCCGTCTGCTTGAGGAGCACCAGCGTCGAGATGCTGTTGAGCGTGTTGAACAGGAAATGCGGGTTCAGCTGGTAGCGCAGCATCGCCAGCTGGGCGCTCGAGGCCTGGCTCTCGAGCCTCGCGCGCTGGTCAATCTCTTCTTCCAGCAGCAAGTAATAGTTGATCCCGTAATAGAGGGCCGACCATGCCGCGAGGATCGAAAAGTCGAGGATCAGCGCGCCGAAATATTGCGGGCCGGCCGGCTTGAAATCCGGGTTGATGAAGGTCGCGAGGCTCCATGTCTCGATGAACGAGAAGGCGGCCGAGGCGATGATCACCGTTCCAAGGCTGATGAACACCGTCCAGATCGCCCGCATCGTGATCAGCCGGCGGTAAAGCGAGGCCATCAGGAGGGTCAGCGAATAGCCGGTCGCGGTGAGTATCAGCGTGTGGACGATGAACACCGGGCCGAGGGCATTGGCGAGGCCCGAGATCGTCCTGAGGAAGAAATAGCCGGTCCAGCCGATCGTCTGGAGCACCCAGAAGGCGCGGTTCTTGTCGTCGAAGAACGGCCGGTCGAGCCCGACTCCGGCGAGGAAGGGCCGGGCCGGGCCCTTGGCCCGCGACACCAGCCCCTGTCCCTGGGCTGCCGCCTCGGCCAGCGCCCGTACGCTGTCGCTGGCGATCTCTGCCTGGGTAGCCGTGGCTCGGTTCATCGTCGCCGATATAGGCGGGCCCGGTCATTGCGGCCACCCTTGGCGTGAGCCGCCCCCGGGTCTAGGCTCGGCGGCAAGGAGAATGGCTATGGGCGGCGATCGCGCGGGCTTCCGGTCAATGGACGAGGGGACCAGTGGCGACTGGGCGGTCATCGCGTCCCAATTCCGGCCCTATGCCGCCCGGCTTCCGGACCGGATACTCGACCATCTGAGGCTTCTCGATGGCGATTTTGGAGGTTTCCCGGTCGACCGGCTCCAGCACAGCCTCCAGACTGCGACCCGTGCCCACCGCGGCGGGGAAAGCGAGTCCTATGTCGTCATGGCCCTTCTTCACGACATCGGTGACACGCTTGGAAGCTTCAACCATCCCGACGTCGCCGCGGCGATCCTCAAGCCATTCGTCGACGAGAAGCTGCACTGGATCGTCGAGCAGCACGGGATCTTCCAGGGCTATTATTTCTTCCACCATCTCGGCCTCGACCGGGACATGCGCGAGGCTTTTCGCGGCCATCCCCATTTCGAGGACACTGCGAGGTTCTGTGAGGTTTACGACCAGTCGGCATTTGACCCCGACTATGACACCGCCCCGCTCGATTTTTTTGAGCCGATGGTGCGACGGGTCTTCGCAAACCCTGTAAACAGCATCTACAAGGCTGCCGCAGAACCCGCCGCCGCCTGAGAATTTCGGAGATTTGTTTGTTGCGCTTCCTGACCGTCGCCCTCGCATCCCTGGTTTTAGCTTCCTGCCAGTCTGAACCCGCCCCGATCGAGCCCTCGGACGTTTCGAGCCAGGTCGCGCCGATCCTCGACAGTCCCGACGCGGTCGATACCCATAGTTACGCAAAGCCGCTCGAGGCCCGGGTCGCCAATGTCGACCTCGACCTGGCGCTCGACTTCAACGCCCGGCGCATTGCCGGAACGGCGGCGCTCGACGTCATTGCCCGGCCGGGCGTCCGCGAGGTCATCCTCGACAGCAGGGACCTCGAGATCGAGGGCATTACCGACACGCAGGGGAACCAGCTGAAGTGGACGCTTGGGCCGGCGGAAGGAGAGAAAGGCGCGCCGCTGACGGTTGCGCTACCGGGCGATGGAAAGCAACGTATCGTCATTCGCTACCGCACCGGTCCCGATGCCGCCGCGCTGCAGTGGCTCACCCCCGAGCAGACCGCCGGGAAAAAGCAGCCCTACCTGCTCAGCCAGGGCCAGCCGACGCTCAACCGGACCTGGATTCCGACCCAGGACAGTCCCGGCATCCGCCAGACCTGGAGCGCCACGATCAGTGCCCCCGAGCCGCTCAAGGTGGTGATGTCCGGTGAGCGGCTGACCCCCGGCGGCGAAGCAGCGGGCGAAGGCCGCCGCTCCTTCCGTTTCCGGATGGACAAGCCGGTCGCGCCCTATCTGATCGCCATCGCGGCGGGCGATATCGCTTTCCGCGAGCTTGGTCCGCGCACCGGTGTCTGGACCGAGCCGGCGATGCTGGACAAAGCGGCCGCCGAGCTTGCCGACACCGAGAAAATGGTCGAGGCGGCCGAGAAGCTCTACGGTCCCTATCGCTGGGGCCGCTACGACGTCATCGTCCTCCCGCCCTCCTTCCCCTATGGTGGAATGGAGAACCCGACCCTCACCTTCCTCACGCCGACCTTCATTGCCGGCGACAAGAGCCTGGTCGGCCTGGTTGCCCATGAGCTGGCCCACAGCTGGTCGGGCAACCTTGTTACCAATGCGACCTGGGCCGACAGCTGGCTGAACGAGGGCTTCACTTCCTATTTCGAGAACCGGATCATGGAGGCGATCTACGGAGAGAAGCGCGCTGGCCAGGAACTTGCCCTTGCCTTCGATTCCATGACCGACGCGTTCGAGGAGCATGGCAGGGAGGCAGCAGTCACCAGCCTTCACCTTGCGCCGGAAGAGGCCACTCCCGACGGCGGCGCAAGCGGCATCGTCTACGACAAGGGCGCGATATTCCTCAAGACCGTCGAGAAGATCGTCGGTCGCGAGCGCTTCGATGCCTGGCTCAGGTCCTATTTCGATCGCTATGCCTTCCAGCCGATGACGTCGGCCAAGTTCCTCGCGGATTTCCGCGAGAATCTGGTAAAAGGCGACAAGCAGCTGGAAGAGCGGCTGATGCTCGACGAGTGGGTCTACAAGCCCGGTCTCCCGTCCAATGTCGCAAGGCCCGACCCGGCGGTGTTTGCCGAGGTCGACCAGGCGGTCGCTTCATTCTCCCGCGGGTCCGCTGTCCCGGCCGGCTTCGGTGCCTGGACGACCGCGGAAAAGCTGCGCTTTATCAACAGCTTGCCTCGCAAGCTCGAGAAGGCCAGGCTCGACGAGCTGAACGGCACGCTCAAGCTCAACGAGGCGGGCAATAACGAGGTGCTGTTCGCCTGGCTCGATCTGGCAGTCGCCAATCGCTACGACCCGGCGGTCCCGGCCCTCGAGCGGTTCCTCCTCGCGCAGGGGCGCCGCAAGTTCGTCGCTCCGCTCATCACCGCTCTTGCCAAAGACAGTGAGTGGGGACGCCCGATCGCCCGGCGCATCTACGCCAAGGCACGCCCGTCCTACCACTCGGTGACGAGCAGCGGCCTCGACAAGCTTGGGCTCATTTAGCAGCTCAAATGCGGTATCTTTAACCGCGAAGTAACCCAAATCGGCCTACTGCTTGGCGACATTGCCAAGCGGATGACCGGATGTACGAGGCACCTGACCGTTACAAGCGTATGATTTCGGCGCGCCTTCCCGACGGCGAATCGCTGGGGGTCGCGTCACAGGCAGCGGACGAGGGCAGCAGCCCCCTGCGCGATGCGCAGCTTATCGCCCGCGGCCAGTTTGCGCCGTTTTTCGCAATCGCCAACAGCATTGCCGCGGTGATGATGGCGATGATTCTCTACGGCCATGTCCCTGCAACCTACCTCGGCAGCTGGGCAGCGGCGGTCATCGTCACCAATCTCGGCGCCATGCAGCTCGCCCGGACCCAGGCCGTCACCCACGTCGGCCGCTCCGGTCGAAAGCTGCCAAAATGGCAGATGGTCGGCGACATCGTGGTCAGGGCCTTTGTCTGGCTGTCTCTCCCGGTCCTCAGCTTCGCGTCCCTGGAGCCCTCGAACCAGGTAGTTGCTGCAACCCTCATTGCCGGCCTTGGAATAGCGGCACTCGGCCTCGTCGTGGTGCCGGCCTGCGTCACCGCCTGGATGGCCATTTTCACCGCCGGGCTCAGCTACGCGCTGCTCGTGGGCCGCGGCGAACTGCCGTTCGACAATATCCTCGCCGTCCTTTTCACCCTCGGCGTCGCCATCGTTGGCGTCCTCACCGTCGCCCGCTGGGCGTTC
>CAZQLI010000111.1:5030-6577 GCA_964594145.1 uncultured Sphingomonas sp.
CCTCGCTCGTCATTGGGCGAAGCAGCGTGCCATTCGAGCACATGCTGTCGATCCTGTTCACTCTTGGAGTCGCCATTTTCGGGGTCCTGGCGGTCGCCCGCTGGGCGTTCGGCCAGCTCAAGACCAATGCCGACTTCGGCTCGCAGTCGGAAAGCGCCAGCCTCCTGCTCCAGGAATATGAGCAGCGCGGCGTGGGCTGGCTTTGGCAGGTCGACAGCGAAAACCGGGTGACCTATATTTCCAGCCGGATGACGGCGCTTCTCGGTCGCCCGGCAAGCGCGCTTCTCGGCCATTCGCTGCCCTCGCTCCTCGGCGGCCATGCCGAACTCGGCAAGGTGCTGCTCGAGAAGCAGCCGTTCAGCAATCTCGAGATGGAACTGCAGAGCGCCCGCGGGCCGCGCTGGATCTCGATTGCCGGCGACCCGATCATCGACACGGCGGGGCGGTTCGGTGGGTTCCGGGGCGTTGGAAGCGACATTACCGAGATCCGCCACACCCAGGAGCGGCTCACTCACCTTGCCAACATGGACGTGCTCTCCGGCCTTCCGAACCGCGGACGGGTGCGCCAGCTGCTTGGCGAGGCGCTTCGCCAGGCGACCGTCAGCAATGTGCCCTGCGCGATCATGTTCCTTGACCTCGACGGCTTCAAGCCGGTCAACGACACTTTCGGGCACCCCAAGGGCGACGCCATCCTCCAGGCGGTGGCCAAGCGGCTCTGCGACCAGGTCGGACCGGACGGGCACGTCGGCAGGATGGGCGGCGACGAGTTCGCCATCGTCGTCACCGATGCCCAGTCCCGCCAGAAGGTCGAGCAGCTTGCCGAGCGGATCATCGGCTCGATCAAGGAACCCTATATGATCGACCAGACCGAGATCCGCATCGGCGTGTCGATCGGCTGCGCATTCGGCCCGATCGACGGAGCGACGGTCGACGACCTCATCCTCAAGGCCGATCTCGCGCTGTACGAGGCCAAGGGGGCGGGACGCGGCTGCGCCAAATATTTCTCGTCCGAGCTGCAGACCGAGCAGGACGATCGCGTCCGCCTCGAGACCGACCTCCGGGCCGCCATCTCGGCCGGCCAGTTCCACCTCATGTACCAGCCGCTGGTCAACTCCAAGACCCAGAAGCTGGTCGGCTTCGAGGCGCTGCTTCGCTGGAACCATCCGCAGCGGGGTTTCGTCCCGCCGAACGTCTTCATCCCGGTTGCAGAGGAAAGCGGCCTCATGCCGGTGATCGGCGACTGGGTGATCGACGAGGCCTGCCGGGTGGCTGCCTCCTGGCCCGAGCCGATCACGGTCGCGCTCAACATCAGCCCCAAGCAGATCCTCCCCGCTCTTCCAAATGTCGTCAGCAGGGCGCTCGGGCGCTACAAGCTGCCGGCCAACCGGATCGAGCTGGAAGTGACCGAAGGCGTCTTCCTCGGCGACAATGGCGCGACGCTCGACGTGCTCAAGCGCCTCAGGGCGCTTGGCCTTGGAATCGCCCTCGACGACTTCGGCACTGGCTATTCCTCGATCGGCTATCTGAACAAGGCGGTCTTCCACAAG
>CAZQLI010000112.1:0-6566 GCA_964594145.1 uncultured Sphingomonas sp.
ACTTGCCGCGCGCGAGGTCATCCCCGGCTATATCGGGTTCGACGCCACGGCGCCCTCGCTGCATGTCGGGAGCCTGGTGCAGATCATGATGCTCCGCCGGCTCCAGCAGGCAGGACATAAGCCGATCGTACTGATGGGCGGCGGGACGACGAAGATCGGCGATCCTTCCGGCAAGGACGAGAGCCGGCGATTGCTTGCGCCCGAGACCATCCAGGAAAATATTGCCTCGATATTCCGGGTCTTCCAGCATTTCCTCACCTTCGGGGACGGCCCGACCGACGCGGTCATGGTCGACAATGCCGAGTGGCTCGACAAGCTCGGCTATCTCGACCTGCTCCGGACCGTTGGCCCCCACTTCACGGTGAACCGGATGCTGACCTTCGATTCGGTGCGCCTGAGGCTCGAACGTGAGCAGCCGCTCACCTTCCTCGAGTTCAATTACATGATCCTCCAGGCCTATGACTTCCGCGAGCTCTCGAGGCGGATTGGCTGCCGCTTGCAGCTTGGCGGCTCGGACCAGTGGGGCAATATCGTCAACGGCATCGAGCTTGGTCGGCGCATGGACGGCGCGGAGCTGTTCGGGCTTACCACTCCACTCATCACCACCGCGGACGGGGCCAAGATGGGGAAGACGGCGAACGGGGCCGTCTGGCTCAATGCCGACCAGCTTCCTGCCTATGACTATTGGCAGTTCTGGCGGAACTGCGCCGATGCCGACGTCATCCGCTTTCTCAAGCTGTTCACGGACATATCCCTGGAGAGGATCGACGAACTGGCACGGCTCGAAGGCCAGGACATCAACCAGGCAAAAATCGAGCTCGCCAACGAGGCGACGGCACTGCTTCACGGCCGCGAGGCAGCGATGGCCGCCGCCGAGACCGCCCGGCGGACGTTCGAGGAAGGGTCCGCCGGAGATAATCTCCCGCGGATCGAGGTGCCGGAAGGCGGGATCGGGATCGTCCAGGCACTGACCGGGCTCGGATTTGCGGCCTCCAACGGCGAAGCGAGAAGGAAGATCGGCGAAGGGGCCGTAAGGCTCGACGGCGACGTGGTAACCGACCCCCAGCTGGTCGTAAGCGTCGGCTCGTCACCGCTGAAGCTCAGCCTCGGCAAGAAGCGTCACGGGCTGCTCGTCCGCTAGCCGCTCCGGAGCAGGCCGACGGCGGCGTCGCGCTCGAACAGGTAAAGGCACAGCCTCGCCGCCTGGCCCCGATCGCTCGACAGGCCGCCGTCGCGGTCGAGCAGGAGCCGTGCATCCCCCTGGGCGACGGGCGCGAGCTCAGCGACTTCCTCCGGCCCTGCGACCCGAAAGCTCTGCTCGCCCGACTGGCGAGTGCCAAGCACTTCGCCGGGCCCCCGCAGCCGCAGGTCCTCCTCTGCAATCCGGAAGCCATCGTTGGTCTCGCGCAGGAGCGCCAAGCGCGCCTTTCCAGTCTCGCTGAGCTTCTGGCCGCGCAGCAGGATGCAGCGGCTGGCGCCCTCGCCCCGGCCGACCCGGCCGCGGAGCTGGTGGAGTTGGGCGAGCCCATAGCGCTCGGCGCCCTCGACGATGATCAGCGTCGCGTTGGGGACATCCACACCGACCTCGATGACGGTGGTTGCAACGAGGACTGCACTCTCCCCTCTTGCGAATGACGCCATGACGTCATCCTTTTCCGGTCCCTTCATCCTCCCATGGACGAGGCCGACGCTTCCGGTCCCGAAATGCTTGCGGAGATGGGCTGCCCGGTCCTCGGCTGCCGCGGCGTCGATCGCCTCGCTTTCCTCGACCAGCGGGCAGACCCAATAGGCCTGGCCTCCCCCGGCAACGTGGCGCCCGAGGCCATCGACGACTTCGCCGAGCCTTGCATCGCTGACGACCAGCGTCTCGATCGGGGTCCGGCCCGGCGGCATCTCGTCGATCCGGCTCACGTCCATTTCGCCATAATGGGTGAGCGTCAGGGTCCGCGGGATCGGGGTCGCGGTCATCGCCAGCAGGTGCGGCGGGTGCTCCGCCTTCTCGGAAAGGAGGAGACGCTGCGAGACACCGAAGCGATGCTGTTCGTCGATGACGATGAGGCCGAGCTTCCGGTAGGAGACATGCTGCTGGAAGATGGCGTGGGTGCCGACCAGCATGTGAATTGACCCGTCGGAAAGCCCCATCAGCACGGATTCGCGGGCGCGGCCCTTCTCTCGGCCGGTGAGGATCGCGACATTGACGCCGATGGGTTCGCACTGGCGCTGGAGCGTCTGGTAATGCTGCCGGGCGAGTATCTCGGTCGGCGCCAGCATCGCCGCCTGGGCACCAGCCTCGACCGCTTCGAGCATTGCGAGGACCGCCACCAGCGTCTTTCCCGAACCGACGTCGCCCTGCAGCAGCCTTAGCATCGGCCTCGACTGGGCCATGTCGCCCCGGATCTCGCCGATCACCCGCTGCTGGGCACCGGTAAGCCGGTAGGGAAGCCGCAGCCTGGCCGCGAGCCGGCCATCGCCTTCCAGTGGGAGCCCGCGCTTGCGCTGGGAAACCTGGCGGAGCAGGAGCAAGGCCAGCTGGTTGGCAAAAATCTCGTCATATGCCAGCCGCTTGCGGCTGGTTCCCGATGAAGGGTCTGAATGTACGTCGGCCAGTGCGGCGCGCCAGGCGGGCCAGTGATTGCGAGAAAGCAGCGAGGGCTCGATCCACTCGGCGAGGGCCGGCGCGCGCTCCAGCGCCGCCAGTGCCAGCTCCCGCATCTTCCTGTTCGAGATGCCCTCGGTCAGCGGGTAGACCGGCTCGCGGAGCGGCAGTTCGGCGGCCCGCCCGGGCTCGATAACCTCGGGGTGAACCATTTGCAGCTCGTTGCCCCAGCTATCGAGCTTTCCGACGATGGTTCGCTGCTCATTGAGTGGCAGCTGCTTCCTCGCCCATCCCGGGTTGTTGAAGAAAGTGAGAGTCAGGCGATTGCCCCGAGCATCGAGCGCGATGATCCGCAGCGGAGAGCGGCCCGACCCCGACCTTGCTTCGATCGGGGTGACCTCGAGGATGAGGATGCGACCGACCATGGCCGGGCTGATGGCCGGTACGCGCATCCGCTCGATGACGCCGCTTGGAAGATGGTAGAGGAGGTCTACCGCCCGGGTCAGCTCGAGCCGGGCAAGGCCCCGGGCGATTCCGGGACCGACGCCCTTGAAGGATTCCACCTCGGCGAAAAGGGGATTGAGCAGTTCCGGGCGCATGTCAGCGGAAAATGAAGCCCGGCCGCAGGCAGTCCCGGCCCAGCGGCAACATCGCCGCTGGCATCGGTCCTGGAACGGTAATGCGCTTGTTCGGGCGACTGATCATGTTCCTACCCTAGCGCGCGTTAATTGGACTGCCTACATGGACGGCAACCCAGCCCGCCGGGATTTCCGCAGCGGGCCATTTCGTGCTGGAGAAACGACCCTCATGGACGAGCTTTTGCGGGCGCTCAAATATCGTGCCTGGCATCGCGGGACTCGCGAGGCGGACATGATGATCGGTGGATTCTTCGATGCATATCACCAGGGCTGGGGCCCGCATGAGCGTGCCCTGTTCGCAGCGCTACTCGCCGAGCAGGATGTTGACATCATGGCCTGGGCGATTGGAACGCAGCCTGTCCCGGAGCGCTATCGAGGTCCAATGATGGAATCGTTCCAGCGCCTCGACTTCATCAAGGCGATTAAGTGAGCGAAGCACTCGATCTCATTCTCAAGGCCAGGGCCCCGCTTACCCTGGCGGGCGTCCCGGCCGGCTTCCTTCCCTGGCTTGCCGGCGACCTCGCGCGCGCGGCGCACGGGACCGGCGATGGCGCTCGCGCGGTGGTCATTGCCGCCGACGAGGCGGCGATGCGGGCCCTAGCCGACACGGTCCCGGTCTTCGCGCCGGAAGTAGAGGTCCTCGCCTTTCCCGCCTGGGACTGCCTGCCCTATGACCGCGCCTCCCCCGCCCTTCGGGTCATGGCCGAGAGGCTGGCCACCCTCGAAAAGCTGCAGGCGAAGCGCAAGGGGCCGCAACTCCTCATCGCCACGGCCAACGCGGCGACCCAGCGGATACTGACCCCCTTCAGGATCCGGCAATTGACGCGCCGCCTCGCCGAGGGCGAGCGAATTGACCGCGATCGCCTGGTCATGATGCTCCAGGCAAATGGCTATCAGCGGACCGACGCGGTCCATGACGCCGGTGAATTCGCGGTTCGCGGCTCGATCGTCGACCTTTTCCCTGCCGGGGAATCATCGGCAATCCGCCTCGATTTCTTCGGCGACGAGATCGAGACCATGCGCCGTTTCGACCCGGCCGACCAGAGGAGCACTGGCAAGGCCGACGCCTTCACGCTCATGCCGGCGAGCGAGGCGCTGCTCGACGAGGAGAGCATCAAGCGCTTCCGTGCCCGCTACCGCGAGCAGTTCGGCGCCAATGCGACCGGCGACCCCCTCTACCAGGCGATCAGCGACGGACGCCGGCTCGCCGGGATGGAACATTGGCTGCCGCTGTTCGAGGACCGGCTCGGCACCATCTTCGACCATCTCGATGATCGCGACATCTTCGTGCGCGATTCCAACGTCGACGGGGCGCTTGAGGCGCGCCACGAGGCAATCGAGGATTATTTCGCGAACCGCGAGAAGGCGATGGTTGCCGAGCCCGGCAGCTATCGCCCGCTCCCGCCGTCGGCGCTCTACCTCTCCACCCGCGAATGGCGATCGGCGCTCGAGGAAAGGCCAATCCACCTCGCGACGCCCTTCCTCCGGCCGGAAAGCGACAGGGTCGTTGCATTCGGCGTGGAGGGGCCGCGGGATTTCGCGCCCGAACGGGCACAGAATGCGAATGTCTACGAAGCGGTGGCAAATCATGTCGCCAAGCTCGGCAAGGCAAGGAAGAAGGTCGTCCTTGCGAGCTATACCGCCGGCGCCCGCGAGCGCCTTGCCGGCCTGCTCGAGGACCATGGCCTCAAGCGGCTGAAGCTCGCTGACAGCTGGCAGCAGGCGCTCGGCTCCAATGCCGAGGCCGCGCTCATCGTCCTGCCGCTCGACCATGGCTTCGTAGCGCCCGACGTCGCGGTCCTTACCGAGCAGGACATGCTCGGGGACCGGCTCGTTCGCCGCAAGCGGCGGCGGAAGGGCGCGGATGCCTTTCTCGCCGAGCTGGCCGCCCTTTCCCCAGGCGACCTCGTCGTTCACATGGAGCATGGCATCGGCCGCTACGATGGGCTTACCTCGGTAATGGTCGGAAAGGCGCCGCACGACTGTGTCGCGCTGTCCTACTCGGGTGGCGACAAGCTCTATGTCCCGGTGGAAAATATCGACGTGCTGTCGCGCTATGGCGGCGCAGGGGACACGGCAACGCTCGACAAGCTCGGCGGCGAGGCCTGGCAGCGCCGCAAGGCGCGGATGAAGGAGCGGATACGCGAGATAGCCGGCGACCTCGTGCGCACTGCAGCGCTAAGGGCTCCCAGGCCCGGCCATGTCGCAGCCGTCGACCAGGCAAGCTACCCCCAGTTCGTCGATCGATTCCCGTTCGAGGAGACGGACGACCAGGACCGGGCGATCGCCGAGGTGCTCGAGGACCTGGAAAGCGGAAAACCGATGGACCGGCTGGTCTGCGGGGATGTCGGGTTCGGAAAGACCGAGGTGGCGCTGCGCGCGGCATTTGTCGCGGCCATGGCGGGCTACCAGGTGGCGCTAATCTGCCCGACGACCCTCCTCGCCCGCCAGCATTACCGCAATTTCGTCGACCGCTTCCACGGCTTCCCGATGGAGATCGGGCGGCTGTCGAGGCTCGTTCCTGCAGCAGAGGCAAAGGCGACGCGCGAAGGCCTGGAAAAGGGCAAGGTCGACATCGTCATCGGCACGCATGCTCTCCTTTCGAAGTCGATCCGGTTCAAGAAGCTCGGCCTCGTCATCGTCGACGAGGAGCAGCACTTCGGCGTGGCCCACAAGGAAAAGCTGAAGACGCTGAAGGAAGACGTCCACGTCCTCACGCTGACCGCAACGCCAATTCCTCGCACCCTCCAGATGGCGATGTCGGGCCTTCGAGAACTCAGCGTCATCCAGACCCCACCGATCGACCGGCTCGCAGTGCGGACCTATGTCGCGCCCTGGGACCCGGTCGTGGTCCGTGAGGCATTGCTTCGCGAGCATTTCCGCGGCGGCCAGAGCTTCCTGGTTGCCCCGAGGATCGCGGACCTGCCCGACCTCGAACAGTGGCTTGCCGAGGAAGTCCCCGAGGTGAAGGCGATCACCGCCCATGGCCAGATGAGCCCGTCAGAAGTCGAAGAGCGGATGAGCGCCTTCTACGATCGCAAATATGACGTGCTCCTCTCGACGACCATCGTCGAGAGCGGGCTCGACATTCCTTCCGCCAACACGCTCGTCGTCCACCGTGCCGACCGGTTCGGGCTTGCCCAGCTCTACCAGCTTCGCGGACGAGTGGGTCGTTCGAAGGTCCGCGCCTATGCCTATCTTACGACGACGCCGGATCGCTCGCTGACGGAAGGGGCCGACAAGCGCCTGCAGGTCCTTGCCAACCTCGACAGCCTCGGGGCGGGTTTCCAGCTTGCAAGCCATGACCTCGACATCCGCGGCGCAGGCAACCT
>CAZQLI010000113.1:0-6499 GCA_964594145.1 uncultured Sphingomonas sp.
GGGGATGCCGCGGCCATTATCCTCGACGCTGACCGAGCCGTCAGCGTTGAGGGTGATCACGATCCGGTCGCAATGACCCGCGAGCGCCTCGTCGATGGCGTTATCCGACACCTCGAACACCATGTGATGGAGACCTGACCCGTCGTCGGTGTCGCCGATGTACATGCCTGGACGCTTGCGCACTGCATCGAGCCCCTTGAGGACCTTGATGCTGTCGGCGCCATACTGGTTCTGGTTCGGATCGCTTGCCATGGGTCTTTCGATAAGGAGTAAAGTCGCAAATGTCTCACGCAATCGCGCACGCGCGCGTACGCGCGTGGCCATGGCTTCAAGATAGGGATTTACGTCGGATTTGCGAGGGGGCCAGCCCGTTCGCCCGTCGCGGCGTTACCCCTGGGAACGGGAGCTGCCACCAAAGCGGCGCCTGCCGCGGAAACGCCGGCCCGACTTGCCCGCGGCACCCTCGGCCGGAGCGGCCGGTCGATGGGCCGCCGGTGCTTCGCCCCGCTGCGGGTGGCGCTGCTGGCCACGATTGCGGTTGCCGCGCTTCGCGCTGTCGGCCCGGCGGTCCGCCTTGATCTCGGCCGACGGCTCCGCCCGGCGGCTGCCACGGTGCTGGCGCTGGCGACCCTCGTCGCCGCCCCGCGCCGGCTTCAGCCTGCGGATTGCCTCGACCGCGGCGAGAAAACCCTCGGGAAGCGGGCTTATCTCGACCTTCTGGCGGGTGAGCTTCTCGATGTCGCGAAGATAGGGCCTCTCGTCCTCGGCGCAGAACGCGATCGCGACACCCCCGGCGCCCGCCCGGGCCGTACGGCCGATGCGGTGAACATATTGCTCGGGAACGTTGGGAAGGTCGAAGTTGAGAACATGGCTGACGCCTGGAACATCGATGCCCCGGGCGGCGATGTCGGTCGCGACGAGGATCGGGACTTCACCCGAGCGGAACAGGCCGAGGGCCCGCTCGCGCTGCGCCTGGCTCTTGTTGCCATGGATCGCATTGGCGCCGATCCCGGCGGCGGCCAGGAAGCGGACGATCTTGTCGGCACCATGTTTGGTCCGGCTGAAGACCAGGCTCCGCTCGATCGGCGTTGACTGGAAGAACATCGTCAGAAGCGCCTGCTTCTCTGCCTGGTTGACGAAGGTCACCGTCTGCGACACGCGCTCGGCGGTCGTCGCGACCGGCGTCACCGCTACCTCGGCCGGGTTGGTGAGGTAAGCATCGGCGAGCTGGCGGATGCTCTTTGGCATGGTCGCCGAGAAGAACAGCGTCTGCCGCTTTGCCGGGATCAGCCGAACGATGCGCTTGAGCGCATGGATGAAGCCGAGGTCGAGCATCTGGTCCGCCTCGTCGAGAACCAGTATCTCGAGCGCGGAGAGGTCAAGCGAGCGGCTGTCGACGAGGTCGAGCAGCCGGCCGGGGGTCGCCACGAGCACGTCAAGCCCGCGGGACACCTCGCGGATCGAGCGCGGCACCGGGATTCCGCCAAAGATTACGCCGACGCTGATGTGCTGGCCCTTTGCATAGGCGCGGGCACTCTCGGCGATCTGGGCAGCCAGCTCGCGGGTCGGCGCGAGCACCAGCATGCGGGCACGGCCCGGGACGGGCCGCCCACGGGAAGCTGCAACCAGCCGATCAAGCGAGGGAAGCATGAATGCCGCGGTCTTGCCGGTACCGGTCTGGGCAATACCCAGCAGGTCGCGCCCGGCGAGCAGGTACGGGATCGCCTGCCGCTGGATCGGGGTCGGCTCGCCGTAATTCCTGGAGGCGAGCGCGTCGAGAAGGGGCTTGGACAGGCCAAGCTCGGCAAATTTGTTCAAGATTGAATTCCAATGAGTTGGGCGCCGCGTCGCCTTTCGCGGCGCGGTCGGGGGGTTCAAGAGAGCACCCCGCGTGATCTGGAGAGCGTAAAGCCGGGGAAGCGCAGGGCTCCGGACCAAGTATGTCCGATATCACGCCGCGTTGGTCGGCGCCTCCATGTTGCACCGCAATATAATGTTTCGCCCGCGAAAGTCCAGTCAAAGACGCGTGATGGTTCCGGCCTCGACGTGGAAGCGGTCGGCCTCGGCGATTCCGTCGAACAGCAGGGCCTCGGTGGCGGTCAGCCAGATCTGGCCTCGGCCCTCGAGCCTCGCGAAGAGCGCGGACCTTCGACCAGGGTCGAGATGGGCTGCAACCTCGTCGAGCAGGAGGATGGGAGCAGCGCTGCGCCGCGCCGCGACGAGTTCGGCATGCGCAAGCACGAGGCCAAGCAGGAGCGCCTTTTGTTCGCCGGTTGAGCTGCGCGAAGCCGGTTGGCCCTTGGCCGCGTGGGTTACGACGAGGTCATGGCGATGCGGCCCTTCGGTTGTCCGGCCGGCGGCGGCGTCCCGCGACCGGTTGCGCTGGAGCGTTTCGGCAAGGTCGGCATTGCTGTCCCAGCCCGCGAGTTCCAGCCCGGCACGTGGAAAGTCATCACGGGATTCCGCGCGGCCCGCCGCCTCCAGCGCGTCAACGGTCCGCGCGCGTGCCTCGGCGATTGCCATGCCATGCTCGGACATCTGTGCTTCAAGCGCGGAGAGCCAGCCTGCGTCCGCCGAACCCTGCTCCGACAGGAGCTTGTTTCGTGCCCGCATCGCCGCTTCATAGCGAGCGGCATGGCGGGCGTGGGCCGGGTCGAGTGCCAGGGTCAGCCGGTCGAGGAAGCGACGGCGGCCGCCCGCGCTCTCGGTGAACAGCCGGTCCATCGCCGGCGTCAGCCACAGCACCGAAAGCCGCTCGGCAAGCGAGTTCACGGACGCCGGCGCGCCGTTGATCCTGACCTGGCGGCGGTCGGGCGCGAGCGCACTGGTCCCGGTGCCGATCTCGGTCGAATCGCCGAGGCGCGCTGCAACCGAGAATCCGCCGGGCCCATCGCTCCTCGCCATGTCGGCGATCGGAACCTGCCTGAGGCCGCGACCCGGCGCCAGCAGCGAGACCGCCTCGAGAATATTGGTCTTCCCGGCGCCGTTCGGCCCGCTCAACAGGACGAAGCCGCCGCGGGTTTCGACGAGCGCGTCACGGTGGTTGCGGAAATCGGCGAGGGAAAGACGGATGATCTCGGTCATGGCCGGCGGTTCGTTATTTCTGCGGCCGCCGCTCGATCACCTCGAAATGGGCCGCCTCCTGGTCAAAGCGCTCGAGGACGGCACGGGCCGCGGCAGGGACGTGACTGACTGCATAGTCCTCGCCCATGAACGCCCTGATCGCGTCGAGGTCCCGAAACCACATCAAGGTCTGGAACTCGACCTCGTCGCCCATGTCGCGCTTCATGAGGTCGATGTGGAGAAACCCCGGTATCGCCCGGGCCTCGATCCCGGGGATCACTTCGCCCCTCACGATCCTCTCATAGCTGTCGGCATTGGACCGGGTGGTCCAGCCGCGCCACAGGCGGCAGATCATCTGGGCGCCGCCAGTGGCGCGGGCCGCCCGGCTCGCCGGCCCCGGCGCCTTTTCACACCCGCATCGGCATCAGCACATAAAGTGCAGGCGCCTTGTCATTTTCGCGCAGCAGGGTCGGCGCCGCCGCATCGGCGAGATGAACCTCGACGGTGTCGCCCTCGATCTCGTGCAATATGTCGAGGAGATAGCGGGCATTGAAGCCGATCTCGAGCCCCTCGGCAGCATAGTCGGCGGGCAGCTCCTCGGTGGCCGTGCCGCTTTCCGGCGAAGTGACCGACAGGAGCACCTTGTCGCGGTCGAGGTTGATCTTGACCGCCCGCGTCTTTTCGCTGGCAATGGTCGCGACGCGGTCGACACCCTCCATGAAGCTTTTCGGGTCAAGCTTCAGCAGCTTGTCGTTGCCGGTCGGGATGACCCGGTTATAGTCGGGGAAGGTGCCATCGATCAGCTTGCTCGTAAGGACGGCGTTGCCGAGGCCAAAGCGCACCTTCGTCGGCGAGAGCGATACCTCGACCGTTCCTTCCACCTCGTCGAGCAGCTTTCGAAGCTCGCCGACGCATTTCTTGGGAATGATCACGTCGGGCATGCCATCGGCGCCCTCCGGCTTGTCGACCGTGACCCGGGCGAGGCGGTGACCGTCGGTCGCCGCCGCCTTCAGCTTGTCGTCGGCGACATGGAGGAAGATGCCCATCAGATAATAGCGGGTTTCCTCGTTCGAAATTGCAAAGCGCGTCTTGTCGATGATCTGCCGGAGCGTCTGGGCAGGAAGCTCGAAGCGGGTCGGAAGCTCGCCCTCGGCGATCACCGGGAAATCATCGCGCGGCAGCGTGGCGAGGTTGAACCGCGACCGGCCGGCGACGACCTGCATCTTGCCCTCGGCCGATGTCAGCTCGATCTGGCTTCCCTCGGGGAGCTTCCTGACAATGTCGAAGAAGGTGTGGGCCGAGACCGTCGTCGCGCCCGCCTGCGACACCTGCGCCGGGACGCTCTCGTCCACCTGCAGATCGAGGTCGGTGGCCATCAGCCTCAGCGAACCATCCTCGCGTGCTTCCATCAGCACGTTCGAGAGGATCGGGATGGTATTGCGTCGCTCGACCACGGACTGGACATGGGCCAGGCTCTTGAGGAGGGTCGCCCGTTCGATCGTCGCCTTCATTTTCGCCCCTTCGCGCGTCTTTGAACCTCGTTATAGCGAGGCGAAAGCCGGGCGGAAGGGGGAAATGGGCGTCTAGCCTTCAGCGGCGGGCATTAGCACCCTGTCGACCCGGTGAACCACGCCATTGGCGAGCGTTTCGTCGGCCTTGGTGATGGTCGATTTCGATCCCGAACCGTCGGTCAGGATGATCTTGTCGCCCTCGCGTGTCGCGGTCAGCGTACCACCGCCCATGGTCGCGAGCGTCGCCTTGCCGTCCCCGTCGTCGATGGCCTTGCCGATATCGGCAGCGAGCACCGTGCCAGGAAGGATATGGTAGGACAGCGTCCGGGTAACCTCCGGCCGTGCCTCGGGCTTGGACCATTGCTCGGACGTGCCTTCGGGAAGCCCGTCGAAGGCGGCGTCGTCTGGGACGAACACCGTATATGGTCCCGGACCCGAAAGCGTTGCATCGAGCCCCGCGGACTTGGCGAGGGCCAGGAAGCGGCTCTTCTCGTCGAGCGAGGCCGCGATCGTCTTGTCGCCCGCTTCCTTGACGGCTTCCGCGCCATCCTGCGCGGTCGCGGACTGGTCGGCGCCTTCGCAGCCTGCCAGGCCGATCAGCCCGGCAGCGAGGACAATACCCAACCCTTTGCTGGTCATCTGCTTGTCTCCCTTTTTATGGGCTGCCGGGCGCCGGGTTCACCCCGGGCCCGGCAGCATTGGTCCAGCGCTGGTTAGACAACCACATACTCGACCGAGCGAACGATCCTGGTGCCGGGGTCAACGGCGTAAATATAGCCGTTATTGTACCGGTACCAGATGTCCGGCCGGTCATAGTAAGTCGACCGGTAGGCCAGCGGCACGTTGTACGCGCTGTACCCGATCGGCAGGGGCTGCCCCACCGAAAGGCCGCCCGTAAGGAGCGCGGCCACTGCCGCGATCAGCGACGTCTCGCGGTTCACCCGATAGATCGCTCCCGGCGCATAGCGGTAGTAATAATCATCGTCGTCGATGAAGTAGCTGCGGTAGGCGAACGGGACATTATAATAGCCGTAGCTCGCCGGCATGATCTGCCCGACCCCGTAGCCATAGTCGTAGGTCGGGATCACGTCCTCGACCATGCCGGTCACGCAGTCCGTCTCGTAGATATAGCCATAGCCATATCGGTAGCAGTCGTACGGCGAATTCCCGTAGAAGGAATTGAAGTAGGCCGGCTGGTAGTAGCTGTTGACGTAATAGGGCTGCAGGGGCCGCCCGATCAGCGCCGCACCGAAGAGCGGGATGAGCGACGCGATGAGATTGTCGCGGCGGTCGACGCGGTAGAGATAGCCGCCTCCGTAGCGATAATAATAGTCGTCATCATCCCAGTAGAGGCTGCGCAGCGGCGAGGGCAGCGGGCTCAGGGCGGCGAGCTGCGCCGCGGCCGAGAGCGGCTGGCCGATGAACCTTGCGGCCTGGCCCGGAGGGAGGCAGCCGTTCAGCTTTTTCGCGAGGCCCGGAGGACAGCCGTCCTCGAACCCCAGGCGACGGGAAAACAAGGCATCGCGGTCGACATCGCGGAGCCGCACGCGGCCGCGCCGGTCGATGTCACGGACCTGGAAGATATTGTCCCGATCGATGCCACCGCGACGCGCCTCGGCTCTCCGAAGCTCCCGCGGGCGGTCGAACTCGACCAGTCGTGCGGCACTGCGGCGGGCGTCGCGCCGGCCCTCGGACCGGTCCAGCCGGTCGCGGCGTGCATCGGCCCTCGCCTGCTGGCGTTCGCTGGCGCCGCGGATCTGCCGCCGGTCGGCATTGGGACGCTGGCGTTCGACGCGGCGCTCCTGGCGTTCCACCCGCCGGTCCCGGCGCTCGACGCGGCGATCCTGGCGCTCTGTCCGGACCGAGGCGGACTGCTGCCGCCTGCGTTCGCTGGAGCGATCGGCTCTCCGCTCGCGCTGAACCAC
>CAZQLI010000114.1:0-6369 GCA_964594145.1 uncultured Sphingomonas sp.
CGACGCGAAGGAGGTGACCGATGAAAGCGATAGTCGTGACAGAGGAGGCTGCCGGCACAGCCGGGATGAAGCTCGAAGAGCGGCCAGAGCCGCGGCCGGCGATAAATGACGTCCTCGTCGAGGTCCACGCGTCTGGCTTCGTCAATACCGAGCTTTCCTGGCCTTCGACCTGGACGGACCGGCTCGAGCGCGACCGGGCGCCGATCGTCCCCGGCCATGAACTGGCCGGCGTTGTTGCCGGCCTCGGCTACGGGACGGCGGGACTATCGGTAGGACAAAGGGTCTTCGGCCTCACCGACTGGTATCGCGATGGTGGACTGGCAGAATATGCGGTCGTCGAGGCCCGCAACCTCGCGCCGCTGCCGGGCGATGTCGACTTCGCCGCCGCAGCAAGCCTCCCCATCTCTGGTCTCACCGCCTGGCAGGGACTCTTCGTGCACGGCCGGCTCGAGCCCGGGCAGCGCGTGCTCGCCCATGGCGCGGCGGGGGCGGTGGGATCGATGGTCACTCAGCTCGCCCGCGAGATCGGCGCCTATGTGATCGGCACCGGTCGGGCTGCCGACCGGAAGTCGGCGCTCGGCTACGGCGCCAACGAGTTCATCGACCTCGACAATGAAGCGGTGGAAGACGTCGGCGACGTCGACCTGGTCTTCGATCTCATCGGCGGAGACATCGGCAGTCGCTCGGCCCGGCTGGTTCGGCCAGGGGGAATATTGGTTTCGATCGTGGGACCGCCCGAGGTGCGACCGGCCGAGGGCCGTTCGATCGACTTCGTCGTGGAATCCGACCGGGCCCAGCTGGGCGAAATCGTCCAGCGCGTCCGGGACGGAAGGTTGCGGACGAACATCGGCAGGATCGTCCCGCTCGAGGATGCCATCGCCACGCTGGGCTCGACCGAGCGACGCCCGGGAAAGACCGTCATCCGCATGCGCCCATGACTATGCTCATGAGCCGTTCCGGGCGGCGCAACCCCGGCAAGGGAGATATTTGATGGACAAGCAACGGGTGAAACAGGCGATGCTGCGCCTCGAGCGGCAGCAGTTCGACGCATCGAGAGATTCCTATCTCGGCTTTGTCTCGTCGGCCCGGCTCGACCGGAGCGAGCCCATCGAGAATGACGAGCTCGCCCAGGCCACGTTCGCCCGGGACCTTTCCGAGGCGTTCGATGAGCCGGTCCATGACCATGCCGACAAGATCGCCAAGCTCCAGCGGATCGACTTTGGTCCAAGAACCAGCGTTTCAGAAGGAGCGATCGTCAGGATTGCCGGTCGGGAGTTCGTCGTCGCCATCGCCACCGACCGCTTCACCTGCGATGGCCATGAACTGATGGGCATTTCCGCCCAGGCCCCGCTTTATGCGGCGATCGAAGGAAAGAAGGCCGGCGAGACGGCTTGCTTCAATGGCCGCGACATCGAGATCGAGGCAGTCATCTAGTCGCTGGCACGAGAACCGTCGAAGCTGCATTCAAGTCCGGCATTAAGTGCCCCCTTATCGCAGCCACTCTTCAAGCAACGAGGAAACCAGTTCGGGCTGCTCGATCGGCGAAAGATGGCCGCAATCGGGAATGACCGCCAGCCTCGCACCGGGGATCAGCGAGACGATCTCCTCGCTTAACTCCACGGGCGTCAGCGGGTCGCCGTCGCCGACGATCACCAGCGTCGGGACCTTGATTGCACCGAGGCCAGGACGCGAATCCGGGCGCGAGATCGCGACCTCGATTTGCCGCACGAATCCATCGAAGCCGACCGCGAGGGCCATCCGGCGGTTAAGATCGAGCAGTCGCCCGTCGGTTCGCCGGGAAGGGTGCAGCAGCCCGTTGAGATTGGCGAGTGCAACGCCAAGAAACCCGCTGGTGCGCGCTTTTTCTATCTCGGCCCTTCGAAACGCGGATCTCTCGGGCGTGTCGGGCCGTGCCGAGGTGTCGAGCAGCGCCAGCCTGGCGACCCGCGCGGGAGCCTGCCGCATGATCTCGAAGCAGATATATCCCCCAAGCGACAGGCCGGCGAGCGCAAAGCGGGGAGGAGCGTTCTCGAGGATCCTCCCTGCCACCTCGGCGATGGTCGTTCCCTCGAGCGTCGATGCGATGGTCACCGGCCCGAAGCGCCACAGGGCGGTCAACTGCTGCTCGAATACCTCCGCCGAACAGAGCAGCCCGGGAACGAAGACGATCGGTAACGCCGGCGTTTCCGACGGTCCCTGGCCGATCGGCCCTCCATTTTCGACCTGGCTCATTTTGGCTGATCTCCGTTGCGGCGACGGAAGGCCGATGGATCCACTCCAAAGCGCTGCCTGAATGCCCGGCTGAAGTGGCTCCTGCTGCGCAGGCCAACCGTTGCTGCAATCGCCTCGACGGGCCTTGCCGTTCCAAGCAACAGCCGGCGGGCATTCTCAAGCCTTACCCGGGTTACAAATTCCATCGGCGTCTCGTTGGTGGTTGCCTTGAACTGGCGGGAAAAGGCCGAGCGGCTCATGCCTGCTTCCCTGGCAAGCGATGCAACGCTGTGCGGTGCGGCAGGATGCTCGAGAACCGCCGCGATCGCCCGGCTCAGCCTGGTGTCGCTCGGCAGCGCCGGCGGAATTTCAGCGATTCGGCTGGTCTCGAGGTGCTTTCGAACGAGAAAGACGAGGCAGGCCTTCATCAAGGCGCTGGTCAGCGCCATCGATCCCTCGGAAGGGTGGGCCGCCTCCCCCAGCATCGCGGAAAATGCGCTCGAGACGACGGGGACGTCGGACAGGTCTTCGGCAATGTAGCGCGAAAATCCCTCGAGCGGACCATAGGAGCCAAGGGCGTCGACGACGACAATCCCGCACGCCACCCGCAGCGTCGTCGGCTTGCCATCGGTCGCATCGAGAACGACCATCCCGTCGCGAACCGGGATAACGATGTCCGAGGCATGCCGGCTAGTCTCTGTGGCGGGCGAAGCTGCGAGGTGCTGGTTGCTCCCCGGCGGGACAATCACCATCGATCCTGGGCCAACCTCGACCTGCTCGCCCTCCCCGATCGTGAGGAAAAGCCTGCCCTCGAGAATATGATGAACCTCGATGGCCTCGATTGGCGGGAATATGAGGGCAACGTCCTCGGCGATCTCGCAGATGGCGAAGGCCTCGATATCGACGGACAGCGCCGAGAACAATACGTCAAGGGTGGGCGATGCGATGGTCATTCTCCACTTCCAGTCATCGATCTTCCCTGGCTCCGGGCCCGCAAGTTCATGCATGGCGTCATCATCATTTTTCCGATGCCCGCGTGCGGGACATGATCTGCCCGGGCTCCTGCGGCCTCAAGCCCTTGCAAAGCGATAGGGACCGCCTTTTTCCAGCGCTGCCTTATAGGCGGGGCGTTCCTGGAAACGGGAGACCCAGGCATCGAGGTTCGGGAATCGGGAGACGTCCGTGAAGGCGACCGCCAGCTCGCCGACGAAGCTCATCTGCACGTCCGCGGCAGTCAGCTCACTGCCCAGCAGATAGGCCTTTCCACGCAGGCAGTCGTCGAGGTAGCCGAGGTTCAGTGCAAGTTCCTGGTCGACGCGCCGACGGAGCGGCGTCGCCATCCTGCCGAAGCTCCGGGCGATGGGATCGATCACGAATGGAAGCGATGCCGAGCCTTCGGCATAGTGCAGCCAATAGACATAATCGTCGAACTGGGGCGTAGCTGGATCGGGCCGAAGACCGCCCGCACCATGGCGGCGAACAATATAGTCGATGATGGCGCCCGACTCGGCGATGACCCGCCCGTCGTCCGTTATGACCGGTGACTTTCCAAGCGGGTGAACCTGCCTCAACTCGGCCGGGGCCATCTTTGTTCGCTGGTCGCGCCGGTAGAACCGGATTTCATAGGGAAGGGACAGCTCTTCAAGCAGCCACAGGATGCGCTGCGAACGGGACTCGTTCAGATGGTGAACCGTGATCATGTTTCCGGACGTGCCGCCCTTCCGTCTCGAGCCCCGGCGGTCAGTACAGCTCGTTCCACAGGCAGCGCACGCCTGCATCGCGCATCGCGACGCGGTCGACATGTCGCGCAATGGCGAGTTTTGCGGCTTCGAAATGATCCTTGTCGGAGGCCACGAGCCTCAAGCTGAGACTGTCACCATCGGCCGTCATCGCCAGTTCGGCGCCGGGCAGTGTGACTTCGGCCGTCAGGGCATCATAGCGGAGCGAGTAGCTATGGACCCAGGCCTCGGCGAGCTCGGTGAGGTATCGACTTGCCTCGGTCGTCGCGATGCGGGCTTCGGCTTCCAGCATATGATCACCTCGATGTTTCGTCAGCGGACTTCACCTGGCTACTCGCCGGGAGCACGCGGGCCGTTACATCAATGCGGCTGTCGGCCCGGGATCGGCGACCATTCGGCAGGGACGATCTCGATATCAAAAGCGCGCCCGCGATGCTCGAGGAAAAGGAGCAGGTTGCTGGACGCGCGTTCAAGCTGCGGCCGCTTTTCAAACAGGTCGAATGTATAGGCCTGCCGGGCAAAAAGCCGGAGATGTTCGGGCGAGGAAGCGGCGAGCCCTGGCGGCCAGCGGCACAGGAGGACGTAAGGCCAGCCTTCGGTGGACGGACCATAGTGGGCGATGGTGACATGCTCGCATGGGAGTGTCGCTGGCCGGCTGTCGAGGAGGTCGGGTGGACAAATTTCCTCTCGCGCGATGCCCAGGAAATCCTCGATCTCCCGCTGTTCCTGGGCGGTCTCGACGAGGACTGGATAATAGCGTCCGAGCGGAAGGCCCTTGCTTCGAAATCCGCGTGCGAGCTCGATCATCAATATGTCGGGCAGCGCTGCAATCGGCCGTGGATAATAGATCCTGCGGTGAACGATCGTGGCCGCCAGGGATTTCACGGGGCCGTCAAGACCTGCTCACGGGCGAAGGTCCAGCTGCACCATGGTGGTTTCGTCGGCACGGCAACCGAACCAGATTGCGAGCATGTTGCGCATCAGCGGCTCGTCGGTCGCTTCGGCAAACAGGGTCAGGGATGAATGGAGATTCTGCCGGTCGGCCTCGCTCAGCACCTCGTCGGGATCGAGGTCGTATAGCCATTCCAGCGCCGCGAGGCTTTCACGCATCCGCGGTCCGAGCAGGGGGTGGGCGAGGTAGGCACGTGCCTCGTCGAGCGAGCCGATCGCGAACTTCTCCGTCGATGGGTCATGGTAGCAGTTGACGAACCTTGGAAAAATGAAGGCGATCCACTGCGGGTCCAGCGTTCGGCGGCGGAGCGCCGCAACCGCGTCATCGTAAAGCTGTGCCTGGGCGTCAACGAAACGCTGAAGCAGATATTCATCATCGGTCATTGGAGGCATTCCTCCATTGCTGCCGGTCATCGGCCGGCCGCGGGCCAGCCGCTGCCGGGTGGCAGGCGGATTCGCCGCGGCAATGAAATGGACCGAACCCGCGCACGGCCTCAACTGCGCGCACCCGGGCGTCATCGGGAACCAGGGCCGACTGGGCAAAGCCGAGCGCGGACGCCTTATCCTTCCAGTTCGCGAGCAGCATGATCGAGCCCGGCGAAAAGAGGGAATCAAACACGTCCCAGGACGTGCAGTCGCCGAAGGAGTTGAGGTCGAAGCCAAGGTAGAGAGCGATTTCCTCTGCGTTGTGGCTCGCCACCCAGTCAGGCCATTGCAGCGCGTCATTGACGGTGATTGCCGGGGTCATGGCGATGCCCGGTTCCTTGGCCCCGGCGACCAGCCCATCGCTCCTGGTGTCGAAGGCGAGGTGGCCGACCCGCAACTGGCATTCCGAAAGCAGCTTGCCGCCTTCCAGGTCCCGGGCTTCGTGTCGGCTCATCAAGGCCAGGAGCTCCATGACCGACTGTTCGTCCCTCATGCTCATCAGCCAAAGGATCCAGCCCGAGCGCGTGAGGCTCTTGTAAAGGAGATGGTCGACGAGACCCGGCAGCTGCTCAAGCTCTGGCCGGAGCAATTTTGTCTTGCCGAGATAGCTGTCCCATTGCCCGGCACTCGGCCGGACTTCGAAAATCACGGAAAGCATTTTTCCATTTCTCCACGCGCGTAGCGAACGACCGCACGCTGGACAGCTTCTCGAACGGAGTGGCTCGGCAGTTACACCATCGCCGTCCAACATGACCTCCCACCCAAGGTTCGTCCGCCTGCCCTTGCTGCAACTCCGGCTCCTCGGGAGCCGGGTCCCGCCTTGCCGGCACTCCGGCGGCTGGCCGGCCGCGACTGGCCCGGCCGGCAATTTCAGACCGTTGCATGGCCGAATCGCTGAGCAGCGAATCTCAACGGAAAAGCGACGGGGTCATTGGCTCCCGAGCTGTCCGAATGCCCGCACCGCGGCGTGCAAAACTGGTCATTGCAGGCCCGTTTCGTGCGGGATCATCCGCCTGGTGTGCCCCTCCGTCCAAAGATGCGC
>CAZQLI010000115.1:0-6279 GCA_964594145.1 uncultured Sphingomonas sp.
ACCTGGTTCAGCTCGGCGCTCTGGCCCTTCGCAACGCTCGGCTGGCCCGAGCAGACCGAGGAGCTTCGGCGCCACTATCCCAACGACGTCCTCATCTCGGGATTCGACATCCTGTTTTTCTGGGACGCCCGGATGGCGATGCAGGGCCTCGAGTTCATGGGCGAAGTTCCCTGGCGAACCCTCTACCTTCACGGCCTCGTCCGCGACGCGAACGGCCAGAAGATGTCGAAGTCAAAGGGCAATACCGTCGATCCCCTCGGCCTCATCGACAAATATGGCGCCGATGCCGTGCGGTTCACCCTGGCGGCCATGGAAAGCCAGGGCCGCGACATCAAGCTCGATGAGAAGCGGGTCGAGGGCTATCGCAACTTCGCGACCAAGCTGTGGAATGCTGCCCGCTTCCTGCAGGGGAACGGGGTCGGCGGCTCGAAGGCCATTGCCGCGCCACCGGCCGAGCTTCCGGTCAATCGCTGGCTCATCGGCGAGCTCGTCGACACGCTCGCGAGGCTGGACAGCGCATTCGAGGACCTGCGCTTCGACGAGATGGCCGACACCATCTACCATTTCACCTGGGGTACGTTCTGCGACTGGTACGTCGAGCTCATCAAGGGATCGTTCGACGAGGAAACGCGAAGCGTGGCCGCCTGGGCGTTCGACCAGATACTGGTGATGCTTCATCCCTTCATGCCCTTTGTCACCGAGGAATTGTGGCACGCGATGGGCGAGAGGCCCTACGAGCTGATTGTCGCGCGCTGGCCGGAGCCGAAGGCCGGGCGCGACCCCGAGGCCGCGCGCGAGATCGGCGGGCTGGTCGAACTCATTGACCAGGTCCGGGCAATGCGATCCGAACTCAATATTCCGTGGAGCGCCACATTGTCCCCGCATGTCATCGGCGGCGACCAGGCAATGATGGACCGGCTGGCGAGGAATGGGGCTACTCTCTCGCGGATGGCAAAGCTCGGTGCCGCGGCCGCAAGCGACACCGTGCCAGCCGGCTCGGCGCAGCTGGTTGTGGGCGGCGTCACCCTGGCCATGCCGCTCGAAGGCGCAATCGACCTCGAGGCCGAGCGCGGCCGGCTGGCGAAGGCAGTCGAGGCAGCTGCAAAGGAGCGCGACAGCCTCGCCGCGAGGCTTGCCAATCCAGCCTTTGCCGAGCGTGCCAAGCCGGAGGCGGTTGCCAAGGCGCGGGCCGACCATGAGGCCCGCGCGGCGGAGGTCGAGCGCCTGTCCGCGGCCCTTTCCAGGCTCGGCTAGCGCGGCGCAGCAACGTCGATGGCGCCGCGCGCGACCGCGACCACCACGGGCGTCGTCGCTGCAATCTCGCCGTCGATGCTGATCTTCTGCTTCGGACGGGCGTCGAGGACCATCCGCTTGCCTCGCCACTCGGTCAGGCGCTGCTCGCGGCGGCGAATCTTGAACAGCGTCGTGAACCAGCTCCACGCCAGCCCTGCCAGGCTCTTCCCGGTCACGGCCTGGATGATCATGTCGCCGCTGTCGACGCTCGCGTTCTCAACCAGCTCGACCCCGCCATGGAACCGACCGTTGGCGATGCGCGCCTCGGTCGCCCAGCTCTTTGCGACCGTGCCGTCCTCGAGAAGCACCTGGAGCCGGAACGGCCGGAACTTGAACGCCACCCTGATCGCCCATGCCGCATATCCGACCACCCCGAGGTAGCGTTTGAGCGCGTCCGGGACCGTGTCCGCGATCAGCGGACTGAGGCCGAGTGCCGCGACATTGGCAAAATAGTCTCCGTCGATGATCCCGAGGTCGATCCGCTTGCGACGGCCATGGGCAATGACGTCGATTGCGCCGGCAAGGTCGAGTGGGACCCCGATCGTCCTTGCAAAGCTGTTGGCGGTTCCAAGCGGCAGGAAGGCGAAGACCGTGTCGGTCCCGACGAAATGGTCGACGGTCGACGACAATGTGCCATCGCCGCCACCGACGATCACCATCGGCGCCTTGGAGATCGCCGCCTTGATGATCGGCTCCATCACCTCCGGGTTCCTGACGAGATGGGCGTCGATCAGTTCGAGCCCATGGGCGGCGAGGCTTTCGCGAATCTCGTCGAACAGCTCGGCGCCGCGCCTGCTGCGGGCATTGATTACAAGCATAGCCCGTTTCGGCAGCGCATCGGCCATGCATGTTCAATGCTCGGGGAACGGCTTTCTTTCCCTCGCACATCTCGGCTAGAGCCCGCCCCATGGTCATTCCATCCTATCCTGCGACGCGGATGAGGCGCGGCCGGTCGGCGCCGTGGATCCGCGAGCTCCTTGCGGAAAACAGGCTTCATCCCAGCGACCTCATCTGGCCGCTGTTTATCTGCGAAGGCGAGGGCCGGGAGGAACCGATCGGTTCGCTTCCGGGGGTGAGCCGCTGGTCGGTCGATCAGCTTGCCGAAAAGGCTCGGGAGGCCCGCTCTCTCGGCATCCCGTGCGTCGCGCTCTTTCCAAATACGCCGGCGGAGCTTCGCAGCGCGGATGCGCGCGAGGCCGTTAATCCCGACAACCTGATCTGCCGGGCCTCCAGGGCGATCAAGGACGCGGTTCCCGAGATCGGCGTGCTGACCGACGTCGCGCTGGATCCCTACACGGTCCACGGCCACGACGGGCTGACCGACGACCAGGGCAGGATCTTGAACGACGAGACAGTGGCGGTGCTGGTCGAGCAATCCCTTGTCCAGGCCCGGGCCGGATCGGACATCATCGCGCCCTCCGACATGATGGACGGCAGGGTCGGTGCCATCAGGCGCGGCCTCGAGGAGGCAGGAAAGCATGACACTGCCATCATGGCATATGCCGCAAAATATGCCTCGGCCTTCTATGGCCCCTTTCGCGACGCGGTCGGGAGCAGCGGCCTGTTGAAGGGCGATAAGCGCAGCTACCAGATGGACCCCGCCAACAGCGCCGAGGCGTTCCGCGAAGTGGCGCTGGACCTCGCCGAAGGGGCGGACATGGTGATGGTGAAGCCCGGCCTTCCCTATCTCGATGTCCTCGCCCGGGTGAAGGACAGGTTCGGGGTCCCGACCTTCGCCTACCAGGTGTCCGGGGAATATGCGATGATCGAGGCCGCGGCCGCCGCGGGAGCCGCCGAGCGCGACGCGCTGGTGCTCGAGACCCTGCTGGCCTTCAAGCGAGCCGGTGCGTCGGGAGTGCTGACCTATCATGCCCCGCTCGCCGCCCGGCTGATCAATGGCTGAGGAGCCGGAGGAGGGGAACCCGGAAACCCGCCGCGACGTCGGCATCTGGGGTGCTATTTTCCTCGCTGCCAACGGCATGGTGGGGGCGGCGATCTTCGGGCTTCCGGGAACACTCGACGCTGCGGTCGGGAGCTTTGCCCCCTGGCTTCTCCTGATCGGCGGGCTTGGGACCCTGTTGATTGCCCAATGCTATGCCGACCTTGCTGGCCGCTTCGATTCCTCAGGGGGGCCACAGCTCTATGCCGCGGCCGCCTTCGGCCCGTTCATCGGGTTCCAGGCGGGCTGGATGCTGTACGCCGCGAGGGCGGCGGCCCTCGCCGCCAATGCCCATGTGCTGGCGGCCTATGCAGGAGCACTCTGGCCGCCCCTCAACGGCCCGGCCACGATCATCCTCACCATCGCTGCAATTACGTTCGTCAACATCGTCGGCATCCGAAGGGCCGTCGACACGCTTGGCGCGATGACCATGCTGAAGTTCACGCCGCTCCTGCTCATCGGCGCTCTTGGGCTGGTGCTCGCCCCTATCTCCGCGCCCCAGCTCCCGGAATTTTCAGCGGTCGAGGGGATCATGCTCACCGCGCTCTACGCGTTTGTCGGCTTCGAGGCCGCGACCATCCCGGCCGGCGAGACCCGCGAGCCCAGGCGGGCGATACCGCACGCCCTCATCATAACCGTCGCGGCCGTCACGCTCCTCTACATATTGGTCCAGCTTGCCTATTCGGCCTCCGGCATCGGCGCCAGCGATGCACCGCTTGCCGAGCTCGCGGCGCAGTCGCTTGGCCCGATGGGTGCGGTGTTGATCGGCGCTACTGCCATCGTCTCGGTTCTTGCCAACCAGCTGAGCGCGGTCACTTCCATCTCGCGGATTACATCGAGCCTTGCCGACCAGCAGATGCTGCCGGCCTGGTTCGGTCGCATTTCTCCGCGATTTGCGACCCCCGCCAACTCTATCCTGTTCGTCGGAACGATCGGGCTTGCCCTTTCGCTCACCGGGACCTTCGTCACGCTGGCGATAATCAGCACCGTCTCCCGGCTCTTCGCATATATGGCATGCATCGCGGCGGTCCCACGGCTCGATTTCCTGGAGGGCCAGGTGAGATGGGGCCAGGGCATATTGCTGCCGCTGGCGGCGGGCCTGCTTATCGCCTGGGCGGCGTCCCAGTCAGGCATCAACGAGTGGAAGGCATTCCTCGCATTCCTGCTCGCGGGCAGCCTCCTGTTCCTGATCGCTCGAAGGGGGCATCGCGGATGACCGAGGTGATTGCACGAACCGAACGGCTCGTGATGCGCGAGTGGGGCGCGGGCGATAGCGACCGCTTCTACGAGATCATGAACACGCCCGCTGTCATGAGGCATCTCGGCGGCGTGCAGGACCGCGAAACCTGGGACGCGGCCGTCGAGCGGATCATGGGCTTCCAGCGCGATTACGGCCATACTTTCTGGCTGCTCGAGCGCGGCAGCGATGGCGAGCTGCTCGGCTTCTGCGGACTGAAGCGGGTGAATGCCGATGGAAGCAATATCATCGGCCAGTTCGAGATCGGCTGGCGCCTGCGCGAAAGCGCCTGGGGCAAGGGATATGCCAAGGAGGCGGCCACGGCTTCCCTCGACCTTGCATTCGGGAAATTCGGCGCCCCGCACGTGGTCGCACTGACCATTGGGCCCAACCTCGAAAGCCAGGGCCTGATGAAGCGGCTCGGCATGACCCGCCGCGAGGACCTCGATTTCAATGATGCCCGCTTTGGCCCGGACATGAACCCGACGATCGTCTATCGGATCGATGCAGCCGATTGGCCCGCGGCGCGCGCGAAGCTAGCGCTGTAACTGGGCGATAATCCGGTCGATTGCGGCCGACTGGGTCTTGCTGATCGCTGCGACTTCACTCGCCGCTCCAGCAATCGCCTCGCGATCCGCCGGTTCGATCCAGCGCTTTTCTTCGACCTCGCTCGAGGCGAGCTCGTCGATGTCGGCCGCCGCCCTGGTCGTGACACCATATTGCTCGACGAGGCGCGACAGCGATTGCTGTGCCGCGATCCAGCTCTCGCTTCCCGAACCGCCAGCCTGGCCTGCGAGCCTGCTGGCCTCGGCCTCCCGGCTGTTGAATGTAGGCACGCCACTGCGCACCGCGCCCACCAGCTCTCCGAGCCTCTGGGCAAGCGCCGCATCAAGCGTGCCCTGGAAGACATTGTCGGCCACCGGCAAGCGCGGGTCGATTGCCTCGGCTGCCCTCGGCGCAAGGCTGGGCTCCGTCAGCCCGCCTGGAGCGCAGGCGGAAACCAGCAGTACCAGCCCGAATATTTTCCAGCGGCTCATGCCGGGCGGTCTAAGGGGGCGCGCTGCCCGACGCAATGCTGGCCATCCTCGAAGGGAAAAGGGGTTGCGCGCTTCGATCCTCCACCCTAAGGGACGCCCCGGCACGCGCCCGTAGCTCAGCTGGATAGAGCATCAGACTACGAATCTGAGGGTCGGACGTTCGAATCGTTCCGGGCGCGCCAACTACCGCCGTTTCCATCCTAACTCCGCCCGGGCCAAGCCCGCGTCGCAGACGGGGCGGCCGGTGACGGAACAGGAGTTCGAATCGCCGACGCGGCGACCGCTTCGCATCCTTAGTCGCTGTTCACGGGCCACTGATCGATGCCCGAAGGCCGACATTCAACCAAATCCACTGAATGTCCGCCCGCAGCTTATGGCGGACGCTCGACGTGAATACTGCGGTTAACGCCCCCGCAACGTCGGCAAAGGATGCGAAGCGGACCTCAGCCAGTCGCCGCAAGCCAGCGGGAACAGAGATCGCCCAGTGCCTCGGCGCGCTGCTCTACGTCGGCCTTGTCCTGAAAGACGACCACCCCTCGGTCGGGCGCCGGCCACCGCGCAAGGCCGTCCCGATCATCGAAACTGAAACCAGCGAGTTCTTTAGGCTTAGCGCCCCGATGGACGACCACTCTGACGCCTCCTCTGCGCTCAAGGCCAAGTGTTATCCGGTCATCACCGCCAAGTGCAAAGCTCGGTGCATTCCACTTCATGCATTCGACTAGGGCGTGGACTCATAAGTTTTCAGCCAGAGACGGGTTGAAGCGAGCAGCACT
>CAZQLI010000116.1:0-1483 GCA_964594145.1 uncultured Sphingomonas sp.
CCGGTGGCCACCAGGGCAGCGAGTTGACCGTGGAATTCACGTTGCTCGGGCAGCGCTTCGTCGGTCTCAACGGCGGCCCAAATTTCACGCCGAATGAATCGGTCAGCTTCATGGTCGTTACCGAAACTCAGGAGGAGACCGACCGCTACTGGGACGCGATCACCAAGAATGGCGGCGAGGAAAGCGAATGCGGCTGGTGCCGCGACAAATGGGGCTTCTCCTGGCAGATCACTCCGCGTGCGCTGATGAAGGCAATGGCCAACCCTGACCAGGAAGCCGCCAGGCGGGCGATGGAAGCGATGATGACGATGAAGAAGATCGACATCGCCACGATCGAGGCAGCCGAGCGCGGGCAGCCGGTCAATGCCTAGGCTGACGGGAGCCTTTTTCCAGTCGCTTGACGGGGTCATCCAGGCGCCAGGTGGGCCCATGGAGGACCCGTCGGGCGGTTTTCGTTTCGGCGGCTGGACCGCACCTTACTGGGACGAGAGCCTCGAAAAGCCGGTCGGCCGGATCCTCGAGGAGCCGGAATATGACCTCCTCCTTGCAAAGCGGACCTATGACATTTTCGCGGCCTACTGGCCCTATAATGTCGACATCCCGATCGGGGCGAAGTTCGAGCGCATCAACAAATATGTGCTGACCCACTCGAGCGAACCGCTGGAGTGGGCCAACAGCCGGAAACTATGCGGCGACACGGCTGAGGTGGTTGCAGGCATCCTGGAAAATGGGAACCGCGACCTGCTGATCCAGGGCAGCAGCACCCTTTACGCGCCGCTTCTCGCCGCAGGACTGATCGACCGGCTGGTCGTCATGACCTTCCCCCTATTGCTTGGCAATGGAAAGCGCATATTCGATGGCTCGATCGAGCCCGGCGCTCTCGACCTCGTCGACCGGTTCGTATCGGACAAGGGCGTCTTCATCGCCACCTATGAGCCGGCAGGGGATGTAAAGACAGGAAGCTTCGAGACCAGGGAGCCAAGCGAGGCTGAACTGGAACGCCGCAGGCAGTTCGCACGGGAGGAAGCATGATCTCGACGATCGCAGCGGCCGGCGAGCTCCAGCTATTCGCCCATCCGTTCAGCAGTTACTGCCAGAAGGTGCTCATCGCGCTGTGGGTCGACGAGACTCCGTTCGAATATCGGATCCTCGATGACGAGCATCCCGGCAACATGGAAGAGCTGGAACGTCACTGGCCGTTCAGGCTGTTCCCGCTGCTCCTCGACGAGGGAAAGCCAGTCGTCGAGACAAGCTGCATCATCGAGCATCTCCAGGCCCGGAATTCCGGCGGCAACGAATGGATTCCCGAAGGGGAAGTCGGGCGGCGCGTTCGCTTCCTCGACCGCTTCTTCGACCTTTATGTGATGAACAACATGAGCGCCCCGGTGTTCGATGCCATCCGGCCGGAAGGAAAGAAGGATCCCTATGGGGTCGAGCAGGCCATGGGCCGGCTTTCGACTGCCTATGACTGGCTGGAGGCCAA
>CAZQLI010000116.1:1583-6249 GCA_964594145.1 uncultured Sphingomonas sp.
GGGTCGAGCAGGCCATGGGCCGGCTTTCGACTGCCTATGACTGGCTGGAGGCCAATCTCGGTGACGGACCATGGGCTGCCGGCGAGCGATTCACCCTCGCCGACTGCGCCGCGGCGCCAGCACTCTTCTACGCGGACTGGGTCCAGGAGATCGGCCCGTCAAGGCCGCGGCTGTCAGCCTATCGCTCGAGATTGCTCGGCCATGCTGCAGTTGCCCGGGCGGTCGACGAGGCCCGCCCCTACCGCCATTTCTTCCCGCTGGGCGCGCCGGACCGCGACTGAGCTTCGAGCGGGGCGCTTGCGTTTCGGGTGCGAATCAAGCCTGATGTCGCAATGCCCCGCCGCTCTCACCTGCGCGATGACCGAGAACTGGCGGACCATAGCGTAAGCCCGCTCGAGCTGTTCTTCGACCTGGTTTTCGTGTTCGCCGTCACCCAGCTTTCCCACCATCTCCTTCACCACCATGACTTTCTGGGTGCGCTGCAGACGCTGGTCATGTTCCTTGCCGTCTGGTGGGCATGGGTGTTTACCGCATGGGCGACCAACTGGCTGGATCCCGAGCGAACCCCGGTGCGGATCGCCCTCATCCTCATCATGGTCTCGAGCCTGATATTGTCGAGCGCGATTCCCGAGGCATTCGGCGAGCTGGGGCTGGCCTTTGCACTTTCCTATGTCGCCATACAGGTAGGGCGAACCGCTTATACGGCCTGGGCCCGGGAGGGATTTCCTGGCGGAAGCTCGACCAACATGGCGCGGGCGACGCTCTATTTCGCAATCGCTGCCCCATTATGGATCTGGGGGGCACTCGATCCCGACCCGACGAGGCGGTTGCTGTGGTGGACTGCCGCGCTTGTCATCGAATATGCCGGGCCCTTCACTTACTTCTTTGTCCCCGGCATAGGCCGGTCCAACCTCGGAGAATGGCACATCAGCGGTGGCCACATGGCCGAGCGCTGCGCCCTGTTCATCATCATCTCGCTTGGCGAAGGTATATTGGTCACCGGCGCAAATTTCGCCGAGGTTGAAACCAGCCCGACAACCATCCTTGCGTTCCTCAGCGCGTTCTCCGGGTCTGTCGCGATGTGGTGGCTCTATTTCGACGTCGGGGCGAGGCGGGGCCGCGAACTGATGGAGCACGAAGGCCTGCCAGGGCTGCTCGGCCGCCAGGCCTATACCTATGCCCACATCCCCATCGTTGCCGGCATCATTGTCGTTGCCGTGGCCGACGAGCAGGTCCTGACCCATCCGGCCGGCGCCCTGGAACCGTTTTTTGTCGCCGCCCTGGTTTGCGGTGCCCTTCTGTTCATCGGCGGGAACATGCTTTTCAAGCGAATGACCAGCGGCCAGGCCTTCTGGCCTCTTTCCCACCTCGCGGGGCTGTGCCTGTTCATCCTGCTCGGCGCCTGGGCGTGGCTTGCCAAACCCGCTCCCCTCGCCGTTCACCTGGTCGCAACCGGCCTCTTCATCGCCATTGCAACCTGGGAATGGGTCTCGTTCCACGGTGGATGGGCAGAGCGCCTTGGGCGCCTGAAACGCGGGGCCTGACGAAGGGCGGACAGCCTATTCGGAAAGATCGAAGGCTCCGACGAATGTCTCGGTGCCGGCGATGCCTTCCAGTTCCCGGTCTAGGCGGCGGTAGTCCTCTCCGTGGCTCGACTGGAAGCGATCGAAATCCCCAACCGACTTCCAGTGGTCCGCGGTAAGATAGGAGCCGTCCGGCGAGCGCCACAGCTCGGTCCGGATGAAGCCCGGAGCCTTTGCAAACAACCGGGCCCAGGCGCCGTTTGATCCATAGGCTTCGAGGAAGCGCTGCTCGTCGGCCGCGGGAACATCGAACCGCCACAGCCTCATGTGGGTCACGCGAACGCCCTCGCGCCCTTGAGCTGCTGCCAGGCGTCGATCACCTCGCCAAGCTTCCGCTCGTGCCTTCGATCGCCTCCGTTGCGGTCCGGGTGATAGCGCCTGACCAGTTCCGAATAGCGCTTGCGGACCTGGTGGAGGTCGGTGTCGTCTGCAAGGCCAAGCACCTGCAGTGCGTGGCGCTCCTCGGCGGTAAAGCGATCAAGCGGCCGCCGGCTCGACCCTGGTCGGTATCTTGCGGCGATCGCGTCGAGTGGGTCGGAAAAATCCGCCCAGGCCGGACCCCGGTCGGACCCGGCCGCCGCGAAGGCGCGCGTTGCTCGTTCCCAGCCAGCAATGGGCGACTGGGCACGCTCGATTTCCTCGGCGCTCATCCCCTCGAAGAAATTGTAGCGGGCATTGTGCTCCTTCACATGCTCCAGGCAGAGCAGGCGCCAGCGCCCCGGGCCGTCGAAGTCGGACGGGCTGAGCGGCGCGCGGAATTCGCCGGGCTCGCGGCAGCCGGGCACGGAGCAGCGCTCGCCCGCTCCTTCCACCCGTCCGTGCCACTTGGTTTGCCTCGTCGCCACTTGTGTCCCGCTCCTTAAGCGCCACTATATAGGAATGATGGAAGCTGCCGCCACCGGACCAGTCGCCCGTGAAATGATCGAACGGCTGACCTTTGCCCTGGCACCCACCCATATCGAGCTCGAAGACCAGAGCAGCCAGCATATCGGCCACGCCGGCCATGATCCCCGGGGCGAAAGCCACTTCGCTCTCATCATTGAAAGCCCCGCTTTCCTTGGCCTGAACAGGGTCGAGCGACAGCGCAAAATCTATGCTGCGCTCGGTGAACTGATGCATGAGCGGGTCCACGCGCTGACCATCCGTGCCAGCGCTCCCGGCGAGAAGCCGCGGCCCGGTTGAATGATTGTGGGGCGGGGACGTGAGTGACGATGAGGAGAACGAGATGGAAACCATAGTCCCGACCACTCATGACCTCGGCGATTTCAAGGTCCGCCGGACTCTGCCTTCGAGGCCGCGGCGAATGGTCGGCCCATTCATCTTCGTCGACCAGATTGGGCCGGCCCGACTCCCCAAGGGGAAGGGGATGGACGTCCGCCCCCATCCCCATATCAACCTTGCGACCGTAACCTATCTGTTCGAAGGGGCGATCGAGCATCGCGACAGTATCGGCAGCCACCAGGTGATCGAGCCGGGTGCGATCAACCTCATGACTGCTGGAAGCGGCATCGTCCATTCCGAGCGCTCGCCCCGGGACCTGCGCCCGGAGGGCCCGACGCTCTACGGGATGCAGACCTGGCTCGCGCTTCCCGACGGCCGCGAGGAAATCGACGCGGCTTTCGAGCATGTCGATGCAAGCGCCCTGCCGCTGGTCGAGGATGTCGGGGTCTCGGCGCGGGTCCTGATGGGGAGCCTGTGGGGAAAGACTGCCGGCGTCACCCAGCACAGCGAGACCATCTACGCCGACATCATCATGGCGCCCGGTGCAAGCATCCCCATCGATGCAATGACGGACGAGCGGGCATTGCTGGTTACCGAAGGGGCGGCAAGTCTCGACGGTGAGCGGCTCGAGCCCTTCACCCTCTATGTCCTCGCCCCGGGACAGGCGATGAAGCTCCACGCCGACCTCGCGGCACGGGTCATGCTGCTGGGCGGCGCGGCTTTCTCGACGCCCCGGCACGTTTTCTGGAACTTCGTTTCGTCGTCGCGCGACAGGATCAACCAGGCCAAGGATGACTGGAAGGCCGGGCGATTTGCGCTGGTGCCGGGCGATGACCAGGAGTTCATCCCGCTGCCCGAGGTACCGCTCACGGTCACCTATCCATGATCTCGATGAAGAAGGTCGCGCTTGCGACCGGAATTGAGATGAACGTCGCACTCGCCGGTCCGGACGATGCGCCGCCGGTCATATTGCTGCACGGGTTTCCGGAATCGCACCGTTGCTGGCGCGCCATCGCTCCGCTCCTGTCCGACCAGCTGAGGCTGGTCATGCCGGACCAGCGCGGGTTCGGCGACAGCGACCGCCCCCGGGACGTCGAGGCCTACAGGACCGACACGCTCCTCGCCGATGTGACGGCGCTGGCAGACGCGCTTGCAATCGACCGCTTTGCGCTGGTCGGCCATGACTGGGGCGGCGCCATTGCCTGGGCGGCCGCAATCAGGGGCGAGCCGCGCGTCAGCCGGCTCGCCATCATCAATTCGCCGCACCCCTACATCTTCCAGAAGAGCCTGGTCGAGGACGCGGAGCAGCGGGAGGCCTCGCAATATATCCGGGCCTTCCGGCAGCCGGGCTTCGAGAAGTTCGTCGAGGCGATGGGGTTCGAGGCATTTTTCGACAAGAGCTTCAGGCCTCACGTCGACCTCTCGGCGATCTCCAAGGAGGAGCGGGCAATCTACATTGCCCAGTGGGAAAGGCCCGGCGCGCTTACTGCCATGCTCAACTGGTACCGGGCCTCGAAACTGGTCGTTCCGCCTCCGGGGATCACGGTCGATATCCCGGAGGCTGCCCTGTCCGCCTCGGGGAAGATCCAGGTCCCGGTCAGGGTTATCTGGGGGCTCGAGGACAAGGCCCTGCTCCCCGTCCAGCTCAATGGGATCGGCGAGGTCGCAGAAGAGCTGGAGCTGTTTCCGCTCAAAGGCATAGGCCATTTCGCGCCATGGGAGGCGCCCGGGGAAGTGGCCGCCGCGCTGAGGCCCTTCCTCCTCGAAGCCTGAGCCGCTACAGGCCGCGGCCACCATGACTCGCTCCATCTCGCGCTCCGCCGCCCGGCTTGCTGCCGTGCAGGCGCTTTACCAGCAGGAAA
>CAZQLI010000117.1:0-6230 GCA_964594145.1 uncultured Sphingomonas sp.
TCGACATAGGCTTCCTGGCGATCGACCGACCAGTAACGCAGCTCGTCCAGCGGGATCATTGCACCCGTGATTGCACAGCGAACATGGTCTCCGGCGGCCAGCAGACGGAAGGTCCCGTCCAGATAGTGAATCTTGGCTTCGCGATTGCCGCTGCCCATCAACATTGATCATTCCTCGTCGTCAAACAGCCCCCGCTGGCCAGGCGGATAGGATGAAGCGTCCTTTCGCTCAACCCGCCTGGCCGGGCGGAAGGGAACTGGCCCCGTCCCTTCCCCAATATGGGCAGCCACCCTCCCATCTGCAAAGTGGAGGTCAATTCGTGCCGCGGCCCGGGCGTCGGCGGCATGAACGATCGTCTTGCCGGACCGGTCCGTGACCCGGACGAAGCCCCGCTTGAGTGGCCGCTCGGGATGAGCAAGCTCGGCCAGGCGCCACAGCGACGAGAGCTTGTCCCTTGCCCTCGCCACGCGCTCGTCGAGAAGCCGGCTCTGGAGCCGCGGTGCAACCGCGGCGAGGTCGGCCCTTGCATGGACGGTCCTTTGGGTAAGCGCCCTTGGAAGGCGATCTGCTGCATCATCCAGTCTCTGCGCTACAGGGGCGAGGAGCCCGGAGGGTTCCGGCCAGCGCTGGGCGACCTGGTCAAGCCTTTCGGCGGCCCGGGCGGCGCCGCGGGTGACACATGCCGACTGGCGATGGCCGAGCTCGGCAAGAAGAGCTGCAAGTTCCGACCTCACAGGGACCGCCATTTCTGCAGCTGCCGTGGGCGTGGGTGCGCGGCGGTCGGCCGCAAAATCGATGAGGGTCGTGTCCGTTTCATGCCCGACCGCAGAAATGAGCGGAATGGGCGAGGCGGCCGCGGCACGCACCACTTCCTCTTCGTTGAATGCCCATAGATCCTCGATGGAGCCACCGCCGCGGGCGACGATGAGGAGGTCCGGACGCGGTTCCATCGTCGCAAAGCCGCTGATTGCAGCGGCGACCTTCGCGGCGGCGCCCTCGCCCTGGACCGGGACGGGCCAGAGGATCACATGGGCAGGGCAGCGGTCCTCGAGCCGGTGGAGAATGTCGCGGATGACTGCCCCGGTCGGCGAGGTCACGACCCCGATCACGCGCGGCAGGAACGGGAGCCTGCGCTTTCTCTCGTCGTCGAACAGCCCTTCTGCGGCAAGCGCCCGGCGGCGGCGGTCGAGAAGCGCCATCAGCGCTCCCTCGCCGGCCAGTTCCATCCGGTTGACGACAATCTGGTATTTTGACCGGCCGGCATAGGTGGTCAGCCGGCCGGTCGCGATGACCTCGGCGCCGTCTTCGGGCCTGAAGGCAAGCGCTCCCGCCTGTCCTTTCCAGATCACGGCATCGATGCAGGCGCCCTCGTCCTTGAGCGTGAAATAGCAATGGCCCGAAGCATGGCGCTTCCAGCCCGAGATCTCGCCGCGTACCCTCACCAGCCCGAACGCGGACTCGATGGTGCGCTTCAGTGCGCCGGAGAGTTCGCTGACGGACAGTGCTGGCGCGTTGTCGCCGCTCCTGTGCTCGGCTAGGAGGCCTTGTGGATCGTCATCGGGGAGAGGCATGAACATCCTGCTGCTTGGCTCGGGCGGGCGTGAAGATGCGCTGGCATGGCGACTGAAGCAATCGCCGAGCTGCGATTTGCTTGTCGCTGCTCCCGGCAATCCCGGGATCGCCCGCTGGGCAGAGTGCGTCGCCATCGATCCTGCCGACCCCGCTGCCGTGGTCCGGCTGGCGCGGGAGCGGCAGGTCGACCTAATCGTGGTTGGCCCCGAGGCGCCGCTTGTCGCCGGTGTCGCCGATGCTGCCAGGAGCGAAGGCATTGCGGTGTTCGGTCCCGGGGCGGCCGCCGCCAGGCTCGAAGGCTCCAAGGGCTTTACCAAGGATCTCTGTTCCCGGGCAGCTATTCCGACGGCCGATTATGTCCGCGTCGAGACAATGGCCGAGGCGAGCGCGGCGCTGGAGCGCTTTTCGATTCCCGTCGTCATCAAGGCCGACGGGCTTGCTGCCGGCAAGGGCGTCACCGTCGCGATGAGCCGAGCCGAGGCGGAAGATGCGATCCGCAGAGCCGGCGATGGCCCGATGGTGATCGAGGAATATCTCGAGGGCGAAGAGGCAAGCCTGTTTGCGCTCGTCAGTGGTGCGCGCTGCATCGCGCTTGCCTCGGCGCAGGACCACAAGCGGGTTGGCGAGGGAGATACAGGTCCGAATACCGGGGGAATGGGCGCCTATTCGCCGGCGCCTGTCCTGACGCCCCAGCTCGAGGCCCGGGCAATGCGCGAGATCATCGAGCCGACCGCGCGTGCCATGGCTGATGAAGGAACGCCCTTCAGCGGCATTCTTTATGCAGGGCTGATGCTGACCGCTGACGGGCCCAAGCTCATCGAATATAATGTGCGCTTTGGTGATCCGGAGTGCGAGGCGATCATGCCCCGTCTGGAAGGCGACTTCGCCGCATTGCTCTACCAGGTCGCGACCGGGGCCGAGTTCGGGGCGCCGGCCCTCTCTGACGAGGTCACGATGACCGTCATCATGGCTGCGCGCGGCTATCCCGCGCAGCCAGCGAAGGGTGGGGTGATCGGCGGCCTCGATGCTGCCGAGCAGGTGCCGGGCGTCATTGTTTTTCACTCGGGGACGAGCCTTAGCGGTGACGAGCTTGTCGCCAACGGCGGCCGCGTGCTCGCCGTGACAGGACGGGGTCGGTCGCTCGGCGAGGCGCGGGAAAGGGCCTACGAGGCGGTCGATCGGATCGATTTTGCCGATGGCTTCCATCGCCGTGACATTGGTTGGCGCGAACTGGAGAGAGCCTCGTGAGTCGCAAAGCCATATTCCTTGGCGGCCTCGTCCTCGTCATCGCCTTTTCTGTCCTGTGGCATGGTCCGCTGGGGGCCGGTGACCGGCTGGCGTCGCGAGTCGAAGCTCGGGCAAGGGCGACGCTCGACCATTATGAGATGACCATGATCCAGGCGCGGCTGCAGCGCAGGCCGCTTTCTCGCCGGCTGGTGCTTTCGGGTCCGGCCGATGATTTCCAGCGCCGGGAACTGGTGCGGATTCTCGACGGGACACCGGGCGTCCTCGAGGTCCGCTGGGACCCGGGCTCCCTTCCCCAGGAAAGAGGAGTTCGCCGATGATCCCGCTGGCTATCGAAGCGGTTCTGCTTGGGCTGTCGGGTTTCGTGGTCGGCCTCGCGATCGGTTATGTCATTGAACTTCGTCGCCGGGCCAACCGGTGGAAAAAGAGGATCTAGAAGCGCATGGAATTCCTGCAGATCTACTGGCCAGTCTTTCTTGTCGGCCTCGTCGTTGGCCTGGTCGTCATCTTTCTCGTCTTCCGGCCAAGGCAGAAGGTCCGGTTGTCCGACAGCGGGCCCGTCAGGCCTCACATGGAGCGTCCGGAGGCTTCCGGCGAGGGACGCAAGATCGTCGACGAAGCCGCTGCAGCGGCCAGCGATGTCGCCGGGCAGATGCTGAACGCGAAGGTACATGCGGAACTGCCGGGCGCCTCGGGACCGCCCGACGACCTCGTCATGCTCAAGGGCGTCGGTCCGAAGTTCGCAGCGATGCTCAACGAGCGTGGGATTTCGCGCTTCGACCAGATCGTGAAGCTCTCGCCCGGCCAGGTGGAGGCGCTCGACGCTTCGCTTGGTGCATTCCGGGGCCGCTTCGAGCGCGACCGCATCCAGGACCAGGCCGACTATCTCGCCCGCGGTGATATCGACGGCTACGAGGCGCGGTTCGGAAAGCTCTAGTCCGACGCATCCTCGTTGGCCGCCTGCTCCTCGACCTCGCGGCGGCGAGGGCGGCTTACCAGGAGCTTGTCGATCTTCCGGCCGTCCATGTCGACGACCTCGAAGCGGAACCCGTCGAACATGAAGACTTCGCCGGTCTCGGGGATTTTCTTCAGGACTGACAGTGCGAAACCGGCCACCGTCGCATAGTCACGTTCGCCCGGCATCGACAGGCCGACGCGGTCGGACAGCACGTCGGCGCTGGCTGAACCTGCAATAAGCCAGCTGCCGTCCTCGCGTTCGACGCAGGGCGGTTCCTCGCCGGCCTCGAGGTCATGCTTGAAGGCCCCTGCGAGCGCGCTCAGGATCGAGCCGGGCGTGACGATGCCGTCGAGATGGCCATATTCGTCATGGACGAGTGCCAGCGGGACCTCTGCTGAGCGCAGGACCGCGAGCGCGTCCATCGCGTCCATGAGGTCCGGGATTACCGGGGCCGACCGTGTCAGGCGGTTGAGGTCGAGCGATTCGCCGTTGAGCAGCGCGGTCAGCATGTCGCGCGTCGCGACAACGCCGATGATATTGTCGACCGAGCCCTGGGCGACCGGGATACGGCTGTGGGGCGCGTCGGCAAGGGCGGCGCGGATCTCCTCGGTCGAGCAATTGACGTCGATCCAGTCGATTTCCGTCCGGGGCGTCATCACTTCACGGACGGGCCGGTCGGCCAGCCGGACGATGCCCGAGATGATCGCCCGCTCATTCTCCTCGAGGACGCCGGCGCTCTTCGCCTCGGCTACCACCAGGTGAAGCTCCTCGGCGGTGACGACGTTGCGGGTCTCGCGATTGAGGCCGAACAGCCGGAAGATGAGTGCGCTCGTCTTGTCGAGCAACCAGACAAGCGGAGAGGTCAGCTTGGAAAGCCAGCCCATCGGTCGGGCGACGATCGCGGCGATCGCCTCGGGGTTTCTCAGCGCGAACTGCTTGGGGACCAACTCGCCGATGACGAGGCTGGCATAGGTGGTGACGACAATGACAGTCCCGAAGCCAAGGCTCATCGCGGTCTCGGCATCGATGCCCAGGAGCGCGAGCCGCTGGCCAACAGGTTCGCCGAGGCTGGCGCCGGAATAGGCGCCGGCGAGGATGCCGATCAGCGTGATGCCGATCTGTACGGTCGAGAGGAAGCGTCCCGGCTCCGCCGCGAGGTCGAGCGCGCACCTGGCCCCGCTCGAACCCGACTTTGCCATGGCCTTGAGGCGCGCCTCGCGCGCCGAGACAATCGCGAGTTCGCTCATCGACAACAGGCCGTTCAGCGCGACGAGCGCGAGGATCAGGACAAGGTCTAGCCAGGGGAAGGGAAGGAGCGCGTCGCTCATGATGCTTGCAGTTCCATGCCGCCAAAATCCGGGCGGGGCAAGCGGGCGATGGATCGCGCATGCCGGACCGGTCCGCGGCTTATCCGCGCCGTTCGGCGAAGAAGCGGCGCAGCTGGGCTGCAGCTTCCTCCTCCCCGATACCGCCGAGCACGTCGGGCCGGTGGTGGCAGGTCGGCTGGGAAAAGATGCGTGCGCCATGCACCACTCCTCCCCCCTTCGGGTCCTCTGCCGCGAACCTCAGCCCATCGAGGCGCGACAGCGCGATCGCCGCCGCACACATGGCGCAGGGTTCAAGGGTTACCCAGAGGATACATCCGTCGAGGCGGGACTGGCCAAGCCTGGTCGCCGCGTGGCGAATGGCGACCATCTCGGCATGGGCGGTGGGATCGAGGCTTCCACGCATGCTGTTGCGGGCCTCGGCGATGATTTCATCGCCGTGGGTCACGACGGCGCCGACCGGCACCTCGCCGGCCTCGGCGGCGATGGCTGCAAGGTCGAGCGCCCGGCGCATTGGCGTTGGCAGCGGAAAAGCCATAGTGGTCCGATCGCTAGCCTGCCGCGCCGGCCCTGTCATGCCCTCCGCCCGGGCGTGCCGGCAGGGCAAGGATCAATTGGCGTCGGCGGGCTCCTCGCTCGGCTTCCTGACCTCGACCCTCGGAACAGGGACCTCGGCCTTGTCGCGGGAGACTTCGACCTTGGGGACTGCGACATTCGCGGTGGTGGTGCCAAGCTCGACCGATCCGGTGTCGACGTCGAATGCCGGCGCCTGGCCTTCCCGGGCGCGGATCTGCCCATCGCTCGATTCGATCCTCGGCACCTCTCCCTGCCGGGTCTGGGAAATTTCCAGGAAGCCGGAGGCGATCGCCGCGATGAGGATGACCACCGCGAGGATGAGAATCAGCAAAATGGCGCGCACTGGCGTCCTCCCTGTTGCTTTGCTAGCCTTGGAAACGTCCCTGGACGGCGGATTGTTGCGGGTCCCAAGGTTGACGGGTGCGCTTCCTCCGAGTATCGGGCGGCGCTTTCCGGGCGTCCTTAACGAGGATGCCTCTTCAGATTAGGATGTGACCGATGTCGCGGGTTTGCGAACTGACCGGCAAGGGCCGGCAGGTGGGCAACAATGTTTC
>CAZQLI010000118.1:0-6193 GCA_964594145.1 uncultured Sphingomonas sp.
TGGCGCGAAGCTGAAGACCGAAGTCGGAAATCTTGCCCTTGCGGCGCTGGCCATGCTGGCCCGGGCCATATTCGCGGCGGTTGACGGGGCTCTTCGGGCGACCGAAGACATTCTCGCCCATGCGGCGATCGAGTTTATACTTGGCGCTGCTGCGCTTCGACATTTGTCTGCTCCAATTCGCGTTTCATAAACGTCCGGAACCGCACCGGCAGGCCAATTTGCGCTGCCGCGACCACCGCTTCACCGGACATGCAGGGTCAATTGCGAGCGGCGCGCGTAGCGGTGGAGGCCGAAAAGGTCAAGGTCGTGATCGGGCCCAGACACATTTGAGACGCGAGGCTTGAGACAGAATCGGGGGCCTTCAGAAGCTGAGGTTGCAACACACCAGCTGAAGCAGACCCCCGATGCAGATATTTCACCTGCCAGGCCGCATTAGCAGAGCCTGATCGGCGTGAAGGCGCCCGATAGCGAAGCGGCGATAAGGCGCGACATCCTGCGCCTCCGCCAACATTCGAGTGGGTTGCTGCTACTTATACCAGGCCAATATTTTGGTGGAGTCATTGCAGCACGGCCGGAATGCATCAAATGCCGGCATACCATTCATAATCACCTATATCTTCCCAATAGCCGCCGCGGCCGCCGTAATTTCCCGCTAGGCTCGCCTCCTCCTCGATCCGGGTCACATATTTGGCGTGCTTGTATCCAAGTTGCCGCTCGACCCGGAGCCGGAGCGGCGCACCATTCTCGATTGGCAGCAGCCGGCCGTTCATCCCCCAGGCGAGGATCGTCTGCGGGTGGAAGGCGTCAACGAGGTCGATGCTCTCGTAATATGGATTTGGCCCAAAACTGTCCGCGCAATGAAAGACGATGAAGCGCGCGGCCGACCTGAGGCCGGCCGCGTCGAGCAGCAGCTTCAGCGGAACGCCGGTCCACTTGCCGATCGCCGACCAGCCCTCGACGCAATCGTGCCGCGTGATCTGGGTCCGCGTCGGCATGGCCCGGACCTGTGCCATCGAAAGCGCCAGCGGTCGCGATACGAGACCGTCCACCCGAAGGTGCCAGTCGGCGAACCTGCTCTCGGCATGGCGTCGATAGGAGTCGGTGGCGGGCATTCGCGTTCCATTCGGCCGGAAATAGGGTGACATTTCCGCTGCCGAATATTCGCGCGCCAGGGCGGTTCGGTCGGTGATGAGCCGCTGCGCTCGCATTGTCAGCCCCTCCGACGCCCGGAGGATCGAGCGGAACCCCTCGTCCCGATCGAGCGCATCGCATCCCGCCAGGAGGAGCCCGCCTGCGCTCGCCCCGATCGAACCGATGAAGCGCCTCCGGGTGATCATCGGACTCTGCTCCCCTCGGCGGGAATGGCGAATCGCCCGGTGATCATCGACCGCACTTCGTTCAGCGGCCCTGCGAGCACCACCATGACGAGGTGGACGAGGATGAACAGCGCCATCAGCATGGCGCAGATGAAGTGGATCGAGCGTGCCGACTGGCGACCGCCGAACAGGTCCAGGAGCCAGGGCCAGGCCGCGTCCATCGTGGGCGACATGGCGAGGCCGGTGAGCACGAGCAGCGGCAGCAGCAGGAAGATGACGCCGAGGTAGGAGAGCTTCTGCAGCGGACCGTAGCGAAGAGCGGCGTCGCCCTTTGCAAAACGCAGCCGGGCATGGTCGGCAACGTCCTGCCAAAGGTGGCGGGGACTAAGTTCGCCTTTGCGCGGCGCGAGGTCGCGCGAAAGATGCCTGTTGATAAGGCTCGCCGCCCAGTGCGCGATGAGCCCAAGCGCAAGGATCCAGGCAAAGGCCAGGTGCCAGCGTCTCGCGCTCGCCAGGCTGTAGTAGGAGGGAATGGTCATCCAGCCCGGGAACGCCCGCCGCTCGATCGCGCCCGACGGGCCGGTCCAGTGCCCGAGCAGGCCCGTCGTCTCCAGGGTCAGGCTTCCGACCCGTGCGTAACCCTCGCCAGGCGTCGACCCGATTTCAAGCCAGGCGGGGTCGGCGTTAGCGCCATATTGCCCCCAGTAAAGACGCGGATGGGCGTTGAAGATCATGAGACCGCTCATCAGCATCAGGAACACGGTAAGCGCGTTCACCCAGTGCCAGATACGCGTGGACAGCCGGTGCCGGTCCACCAGGCGACGTGCTGTCATTGCTGGCGCCTCACTGGGCAGGCCCGGTTCCATCGCGGTCCCCAACTGCTTTGACCGGTAGCAGCAATAGCATGTTTTCAAGCTCCGCCCGCCGTCCGATCAATCCCGCAGGACGAGCCTTTCCCGCCCTAGGCAAGCGGCGCTGGCTTTGGCATTGCTTCGGCCCATGAACCAAATTCGCCAACCTTCGGACTGCAACACCATGGCGGAGGTACGCCTCGGCGTTGACGCTGTCGATCGCCAGCTGGTCGCGCTGCTCAGGCTCAGGTTCGGCTACATGGACGCGGCGGCCCGCATCAAGCCGGACCGGGCCGCGGTCCGCGACGAATGGCGCAAGGCCGATGTCCTGGCAAAGGTCGACGCAGCAGCCGAAGAGCTTGGAGTGGACCGCGCGCTGGTAGCGCGGCTTTACGAGGACCTCATCGAGACCTCGATCGCCCACGAGTTCGAGGTGTACGACCAAACCCGCGGCTGATCGCGGCCATTTGCTGAGGAACTAGGGCCGGGGTCCGGGCCCTTTTTTTCGGGGAGCGGGGGGACCGGCCAGCGCCCGGATCACGCCGCGCAGTGCCGAGATCTCCCGGCTCGACCATCGCGGCTTGGTAAGAATGGTCCTCAGCGTCGTCTTGGTCGCCTGGACCCGGTCCGGCGGGAAGAAATAGCCAGTGCGCTCGAGCTCGGTCTCGAGCTGGCCGATCAGGCCGTCGAGCTCGCCCATCGGCGCTGCCGGCTCGAGCTCTCGCTCGGTCGGCGTCACGAGACCCGAACCGCGGGACCATTCATAGGCGAGCAGGATGACGGCCTGGGCGAGGTTGAGGCTCCCGAATTCCGGGTTGATCGGAACCGTGACAATCCGGTTGGCAAGCGCGACGTCATCGGTTGCAAGGCCCGATCGCTCGGGCCCGAACAGGATCGCGCTGCGCCCTTTCGCGCCGTGGATCTGGCGGGCCATTTCCTCGGGCTCCACGACCGGGATGACAAGGTCGCGGCGGCGGACCGTGGAGGCGAAGACGAGGCTGCAGTCGGCAACTGCGTCCGCGACGGTTTCAAACAGGGCGGCCTTGTCCAGGACCAGGTCCGCGCCGCTCGCGGCCGGGCCCGCGTCGGGGTTGGGCCAGCCGTCCCGCGGCGCGACCAGCCTGAGCTCGGTCAGCCCGAAGTTGAGCATCGCCCTTGCCGCCTTGCCGATATTCTGGCCGAGCTGGGGCCGGACGAGGACGATTACCGGCGGGGTTGGGCTCATAGCAGCTTGGCGTGGCCCGGCGGTGGAAGGTCGCCTTCCTTTTCGACCCGCTCCGCGATTTCGGCGAAATCGCCGGGGTCGCTGAAGTCCTTGTAAATGCTCGCGAACCTGATGTAGGCGACGTGGTCGAGGGCCTTGAGGCCGGCCATGACGGCTTCGCCGATGCGCACCGAGGCGACTTCGTCCCCGAGCGTTTCCATTTGCCGTTGGACTCCGCTGATGAGCTGGTCGATCTTGGCCTGGTCAATGTCGCGCTTGCGGCAGCTGTGGCCGATGGCGCGCTCCAGCTTGGCCCGGTCGAAGGGCTGGCGCTTTCCATCCTTCTTGATCACCGTGAGGTCGCGAATGTGCACCCGCTCAAAAGTGGTGAAGCGCGCGCCGCAACCCTCGCACTGGCGGCGCCGACGAATTGCCGCACCGTCCTCGGACGGGCGGCTGTACTTCAACTGGCTGTCTTAATGCGCGCAAAAGGGACAGCGCAAGCCTCAGCCCTCGTAGATCGGGAACCGGGCGCAAAGCGCCCGCACTCGCTGGTTGACTGCCTTCTCGACTTCGCCGTTGCCCTCGACGCCATTTTGCTTGAGCCCGTCGAGCACGTCCGCGACCATGTCAGCGATGTCGCGAAATTCGTCGACGCCGAAACCGCGGGTGGTCCCGGCCGGCGAGCCGACGCGAATGCCACTGGTCTGAACCGGCGGCAGCGGGTCGAACGGCACGCCGTTCTTGTTGCACGTGATGCCGGCATGTTCGAGGCTCTGGTCGGCATCCTTGCCGGTAAGACCAAGCGGCCTCAGGTCGACGAGCGCCAGGTGGGTGTCGGTGCCGCCTGCAACGAGATCCGCGCCCCGCTCCTTGAGGCGGTTGGCAAGGGTCTGGGCGTTGCGGATCACCGCCTTCGCGTAGGTCTTGAAGCCCGGCTCAAGCGCCTCGCCGAAGGCGACGGCCTTTGCAGCGATGACATGCATGAGAGGCCCGCCCTGGAGGCCCGGGAATACCGCCGAATTGATCTTCTTGGCGATTGCCTCGTCGTCGGTCAGCACCATGCCCCCGCGAGGCCCGCGGAGCGTCTTGTGGGTGGTGGTGGTGACGACATGCGCGTGACCGAACGGGCTCGGGTGCTCGCCGGCGGCGACCAGGCCTGCAAAATGGGCCATGTCGACCATCAGATAGGCACCGACCTCGTCCGCGATCTCGCGGAAGCGCGCAAAATCGAGGTGGCGTGGATAGGCCGAGCCACCGGCGATGATGAGCCTCGGCTTATGCTCTCGGGCAAGGGATGCGACTTCATCGAAGTCGACGAGGTGGTCGTCGGGGCGCACGCCATACTGGACCGCGTTGAACCATTTTCCCGACTGGGCGGGCGGAGCGCCATGGGTGAGATGGCCGCCGGCAGCGAGGCTCATTCCCATGATCGTCTCGCCGGGCTTCAAAAGCGCCATCATCACCGCGCCATTGGCCTGGGCGCCGGAATGCGGCTGGACGTTGACGAAGCCACAGCCGAACAGCTTCCTTGCCCGCTCGATGGCGAGCGTCTCGACAGAGTCAGACGGTCCGCATCCCTGGTAATAGCGGCGTCCGGGATAGCCTTCCGCATATTTGTTGGTGAGAACCGAGCCCTGGGCCTCGAGGACCGCCCGGCTGACGATATTTTCCGAGGCGATCAGCTCGATCTGGTCCTGCTCGCGCCGAAGCTCGGCGCCGATGGCGTCGGCCACGGCAGGGTCGGCATCCTTGAGCTGCCGGGTGAAGAAGCCGGCCGGCTGGACTTCGTTGAGAGGGATCGAGGGTGCTTCGGGCGCAGTGGCCATCAGTCGCTTTCCTGCAAAAGGGTGGAGAGCTGGTCGACACGGCGCTGGTGACGCCCGCCGGCGAATTGCGTTCCAAGAAACGCCTGGACACATGCCTTGGCCATGTCCTGGCCGACCAACCGTGCTCCAAGCGCGAGCACATTGGCATCATTATGCTCTCGGGCGAGCGCTGCCGACAGCGGATCATCGACCCTCGCGCAGCGGCAGGCCGGGTTCCTGTTGACCGCGATCGAGATTCCGATGCCGGAGCCGCAAACGACGATCCCGCGCTCGGCCTCGCCGCTGGCAACGGCGTCGGCGAGTCTCCTTCCGAAGTGGGGATAGTCGACGCTCTCCGGGCCGTTGGTTCCGAGGTCGAGAATCTGATGACCGGCTTCGCGCAGCCAGGCCGCGAGTTCATCCTTCAGCTGGTATCCGGCGTGGTCGGCGGCAAGGGCAATATTCATGGCGCCCGTGCCTAGGCCAATGAGCCAAGATTCGCCACCCTAAAGCCGGAATCGACGGGCCTGAAAATTGCCTCGCGGCCCGCCGACCGCGCGGCAGATAGTGCCACAGCCGGCGAAATCGGCATCGAGGCGGGGCTGACGGAGCAGGAAATTGCCTGCTAGTCAGCCCGTCATGCAGCCCGACTCTTCTACCGACCTCGTCATCGATACGCCCTTCGATAGCGCTCTTTCGGAGCGCTATCTCGTTTATGCACTCTCGACGATCACGGCCCGCTCGCTTCCCGACGTCCGCGACGGGCTTAAGTCCGTCCATCGTCGGCTGCTCTGGGCAATGCGGCTGCTTCGGCTCGACCCGGCGTCGGCATACAAGAAATGCGCCCGCGTCGTCGGCGACGTGATCGGCAAATATCATCCCCACGGCGACCAGTCGGTTTACGATGCCATGGTTCGCCTCGCCCAGGACTTTGCGCTGCGCTACCCGCTGGTCGACGGCCAGGGCAATTTCGGCAACATCGATGGCGATAACGCCGCTGCCTACCGCTACACC
>CAZQLI010000119.1:0-6182 GCA_964594145.1 uncultured Sphingomonas sp.
GCCGTGGCTGAGCGAATAGGCCGCCGAGGAAACGAGGTGCAGCGAACGGAAGGTCTTCTCGGCGCCTCTCGCGGTCGCCTTTACGAGGAGCCAGCTCGAGGCGAGCATGATCATCATCGAGAGGATCATTCCAAGCGTCGGCGAGAGGACGATCGCGACGAGCGTCTTGTTGAGTCCGGTCCACTGCACCCCGGTGAGGCCAGCATGGGCGATTCCGGCGCCGACGATCCCGCCGACGAGCGCGTGGCTCGAGGAGGAGGGGATGCCCTTCAGCCAGGTGACGACGTTCCAGAACATCGCACCGACCAGCGCCCCGAACACCACCGACGGCGTGACCAGGTCCTTGTTGATCAGCCCCTTGCCGATCGTGTCGGCAACGGCGTGGAGCTGGGGCCAGGCAAGCGTCAGGAAATAGGCCGCGAAATTGAAGAAGGCTGCAAACGCTACTGCCTGGACCGGGCCGAGAAGCTTGGTCGCGACGACCGTCGCAATCGAGTTTGCAGCGTCGTGCAGCCCGTTGAGGAAGTCGAACGCAAGCGCAAGGCCGATCAGGCCAATGAGAAGCGGCAGGGCCAGTTCGTGCATCGCGTGGCGCGCCGGTCAGCTATGGTCGATGACGATGCCGTCGATCACGTTCGCAACGTCCTCGAACGCGTCGACGATGCGCTCGAGATGCTTGAAGATCTCGCGCTGGACGACAAAGCCAATGGCATCGCCATTGCGATGGGCCTGGAAGGCCGACTTGACGCCGGCCGAGTGGATTTCATCGGCATGGCCTTCCATCCGGACCAGCCGCTCGGTCAGCTCGTGGAGGCGGGTGCCGTTGGCGCCGACGTTGCGAAGCAGCGGGATCGCTTCCGCGACCAGCCGCGCGCAGTCGACGATGATCGCGGCCATGTCCCGCATTTCCTGGTTGAACTCGGCGACCTCGTAGAGCTCGATCGCGGAGGCCGCGGCTTGCATCTCGTCAATGGCATCGTCCATGGCGCCGATGAGCGCGGTGATCGCGCTTCGGTCAAACGGCGTCAGGAAGGTCTGGCGGACCGTTTTCAGGACATTGCGGATGATCTCGTCCGCGTCATGCTCGCGCTCGTAGATCTCGCGGGCATTGTCGCGCATTGCCGGCCCGCCCTGGACCAGGCGGCCGATGGCGTCGGCGGCAGTGGTCAGTGCGAGCGCATGCGCCTCGAACAGCTCAAAAAAACCGCCGGTCTTTGGCAAGAGGCGCTGGAACCAGGCAAACATCGGGCCAACTTTCGATTTTTCGGCGACAACGCCGAGCATGGAAGCCCGTTGCGCCGCCTGGTTGAACTCACTGGCGTTGAACGACCGGATGAGGTCCCGAAGGTCGGGCTCCTCGACCGCGTTGGCGGCGTCGCCGAGCGCGAACCAGCGGCGCTCCCGCTCTCCGCTTTCCTTCCAGTCGTCGAGCTCCTCGCTCACCGCCAGCGGGAAGACCTCGACGTCCGCCATCAGCGAGGCGCCGCTCCCCTTCCGCTTGCGGTAACGATAGGTGCCAAGCGGGGTCGGGCAGACTGCGCCGCGGACGCCCGCTTCCTCCTCGGCCTCCTTGGCTGCAGCCGCGTGGGGCGAAATGCTGCTTCCGAAATTCCCCTTCGGGATCACCCAGCGCTTCGTTTCACGCGACGTGACCAGCAATACCTGCACTGGCGCGCGAAGTCCGCGGCCAACGTTCCGGTACGGCAAGGCAGCAATTTGGCGGATGGCTCTAATCCCCGTTGATGCAGGAGCGGCGGGTCAGACGCAAAATGCCACTAAAGCGGCCGGCCCGAGCTCGCAAGGCAAATGACAGTTTTGTTATATTTTCGAGACTATCGCAGCGACAGGCGCTCGGCCAGAGAAACGAGGCGCCCGAAGCTCATCAGGTCCTCGGCCTCAACGTCCTCGTCTTCGATAAGGATGCCGAGCCGCTCCTCCATCTCGGTAAGAAGCGTCGCGACCGCCATGGAATCAAGCTCGGGAAGCGCTCCGAACAGCTCGGACTCGTCGTTGAACCCTGCGACCACCTCCTCGGGCAGTGCCAGGACATCGACCAGCAGCGATCGGACCGTCGCCTCGACTTCCTCGCGATCATCCAGTGTCAAGCTGCTCACCCCTTGGAATTTGAATGGGCGCGCCACTAGGCAATGGCGCGGCAGGTGGCAAGCTTTGCAGCGCGGCATCGGTCAGGCTAGTCCGTCGCGGTGACTGGTCCAGACCCCAATCCGCTTCCACTCGACCACCTGGTCCTTCGCGGTGCGCCCGGGGCCGAGGCGCTCCGTGCCGATGACCGGGCCTTGACCTTCGCCGAACTGGACGAGGAGGTCGGCCGGACCGCGTCGAGGCTGCTCGAGCTTGGCCTCGAGCCCGGCGACCGGGTCGCCAGCTGGATGAACAAGTCCCTCCTTGCCTGCGTCCTGCCACTGGCAGCGGCGCGCGCCGGCCTGGTCCACGTTCCGATCAACCCGGTGCTGAAGCACGCGCAGGCTGCCCATGTCCTGGCCGACAGCGGCGCTGCGCTTCTCCTTGCCAATGATGCAAGGCTTCGCTCGCTTCGGCCGGGCGACGAGGCAGCCGCCCGGCCGGTCCCGCTGGAGGCCTGGGAGCCCGGAGCGGACCTTCTTGCTCCCTCGTCGAATGATCCCGATGCGCTTGCTGCGCTGCTCTATACTTCGGGCTCGACCGGCCGCCCCAAGGGCGTCATGCTGAGCAACGCCAATCTCTGGCTCGGCGCGATCAGCGTTGCCCATTATCTCGGGCTTGGCGAAGCCGATCGCGTCCTTTGCGTCCTCCCGCTGGCCTTCGATTATGGCCAGAACCAGCTGCTTTCGGCCTGGGCGGCCGGGGGCTGCGCCATCGGCTTTGACTATCTGCTCCCCCGCGACGTGGTCCGCGCCGTCGACCGGCACCGGGCCACCGTCCTCGCCGGGGTGCCGCCGCTGTGGCTGCAACTGGCCGAGCAGCAATGGGGAGATGCGGGGAGCAGCCTTCGGACATTGACCAATAGCGGCGGCCATCTCCCGGAACCCCTGGTCCGCCGCCTTCGCGGGCTTTTCCCTGCCGCGCGGCTCCATCTCATGTACGGCCTCACCGAGGCATTCCGTTCCTCCAGCCTCGATCCCGACCTCGTCGACCAACTCCCCGAGAGCGTCGGGAGCGCCATTCCATTTGCGGAGCTCATGCTGGTCCGCGCCGATGGAGAGCCGGCGCTTGCAGGCGAGGAAGGAGAGCTGGTCCATGCCGGCCCGCTGGTCGCGAAGGGCTATTGGAACGACCCGGCCAGGACAGCCGAGCGCTTTCGCCCAGCGCCGCGGTACAGCAGGCATGGCGGGACGGCGGTCTGGTCGGGTGACACGATGGTCATGGGCAATGACGGGCAGCTCCGTTTCCGGGGAAGGGACGACGCGATGATCAAGGTCAGCGGCAACCGGATAAGCCCGACCGAGATAGAGGAAGCAGCGCTCGCAAGCGGGGCCGCGAGCGATGCGGCAGCATTCGGTGTCGCCGACGAGCGCCTCGGGCAGGCGATTGTCCTGGTGGTGGTTGGAAGAGGCGAGGCGGCCGAGAAAAAGCTCGACGATTATTTCCGGCGGGAGATGCCTTCACATATGAGGCCCAAGCGGGTCATCTGGAAAGACCGTCTTCCGGTCGGTCCCAACGGGAAGCTCGACCGCGCTGCTCTCAAGGCGGAACTGGCATGAAGGCATCGGGCCCAATTCCCCATGGCTTCGAGGCGGGCGCCAACGGCCGCCTCCTCGTCGGCGGCCGCGATGTCGGGGAGCTCGTGCAGGAAGCCGGCGGGACGCCGCTGTTCGTCTATGACCGCGCCAGGATTGCGCGCCAGCTCGCCCGGTTCCGGTCAGCTTTTCCAGGCGAGGTCGCGCTCCATTATGCCGTGAAAGCCAACCCTTATGGGCCGTTGCTGGATTTCATGGCAGGGCTGGTCGACGGCTTCGACATCGCCTCCGTGGGCGAGCTTGGCCGGGTGGCACATCTTGGCCGGCCGATCAGCTTTGCCGGGCCAGGAAAGCGCGACTCCGAGCTGGAGACCGCGATCCGCGCCGGCGTTACCATCAACGTCGAAAGCGAGAACGAGGCCGAGCGGCTGCTGTCGATCTGCGGGCGGGAGGGATTGACCGCAAGGGTTGCAGTCAGGGTGAACCCGCCTTTCGCGCTGAAGGGCTCGGGGCAGAAGATGGGCGGCCTGGCGAGCCCGTTCGGAGTCGACCATGAGCGCGTGCCAGGGCTCGTCAGGCGGATCGTCGATTCAGGCGCCGAATGGCGCGGTCTTCATGTCTTCGCCGGAAGCCAGGCACTCCAGCCAGAGGCACTGATCGAGGCCCAGAAAGATACGATCATGCTCGCCGCCGATATTGCCCGAGAAGCAGGCCAGGCGCCGCCAGAGGTCAACCTCGGCGGGGGCTTTGGCATTCCCTATTTCGCAAAGGACCGGGAATTGGACGTCGAGGCAGTCGGGTCGGCGCTGGGCGAAGCCCTGCGCAGCCGCCCCGGGCAACTCGGCGACACCCATTTTTCGATCGAGCTCGGCCGATGGCTGGTCGGCCAAGCTGGTGTTTACCTGGCTCGGATCATCGACAGGAAGGAAAGCCGGGGGAAAATCTTCCTCGTGACCGACGGCGGGCTCCAGCACCTGCTCGCCGCTACCGGCAATTTTGGCCAGCTGCTCCGGCGAAACTATCCGGTCGCGATCGCCAGCAGGTTTGGCGCCGGCCCGGGGGAAGTGGCGAGCATCACCGGCTGCCTCTGCACGCCCCTCGACCTTCTCGCCGACGAGGTCGAGCTCCCGACTTCCTCCATTGGCGATCTCGTCGCGATTTTCTGCGTCGGGGCCTATGGGCTCAGCGCCAGCCCGACATCGTTCCTGAGCCAGCCAATGGCACGGGAAATGCTGGTCTAGCCCGGGTAAATGGCTTCCACGAAATAAAGGCCCTCGGGAGGGGCATTGAGCCCCAGGGCCTGGCGATCCCTGGCCTCGAGCGCGGCGCCGACGTCGTCTGCGGTCCAGCGTCCACGTCCGACAAGCGCAAGGCACCCGACCATCGAGCGGACCTGGTGATGGAGGAAGCTCCGTGCCTCGGCGCGGACATGGATTTCCTCGCCTGACTGCTCGACGGAGAGGAGGTCGAGGGTCTTGACCGGGCTCTGCGACTGGCAGTGAACCGAGCGGAAGGTTGTGAAATCATGCCGCCCCACCAGCCTTCTCGCGGCGGCTGCCATCGCGCTGGCATCGAGCGTCACCGGGACGTGCCAGACTTTTCCCTTGAGGAGGGCCGGCGGTGCCCGGCGGTTGAGGATCCGGTAGAGATAGCGGCGCTTGATGCACGAGAAGCGTGCATGCCACTCGTCGGGAGCCTTCTCCACCGACGTAACGCTGACCGGTGCCGGTCGAACCAGCGCATTAAGGCCTTCCCGAAGCCGATGCTCGGTCAATGTCCTTGCAACGTCGGCATGGGCGGTCATTGCAAGTGCATGCACGCCTGCATCGGTGCGGCCGGCGGCATGGAGCGTGGCGAGTTCGCCGGTCATCCGGAACAGGGCCTGCTCGAGCGTTTCCTGGACCGAGGGGCCATGGTCCTGCCGCTGCCAGCCCATGAACGGGCCGCCGTCAAACTCGATGGTCAGGCGCCAGCGCGTCATGGAAGCAGCGTTCCCCGCGCGATCGCGAATCCGCGCAGCAGCTCCGCCGCGGGCATCGGGTTCTTTCCAGCCCGCTGCAGGAGGGTGGGCCGGATCGCCCCGTCACCGCAGGCAATGGTGAGTGCATCGTCGAGCACCTCGCCCGGCGCACCCGCACCCTCGGCCACCGCCGCCGCGAGAAGCTTGATCCGTTCGCCATCATGCTCGAACCAGGCGCCAGGATATGGGCTGAGGCCCTGGACGTGCCGCACCAGCTCGCTCGCCGGCCGTCCCCAGTCGATCCGCGCTTCCTCCTTGCTGATCTTGGAGGCATAGGTGACGCCCGCCTCGGGCTGCGGGACCGGCTCGAACCGCTCGAGGTCGCCAAGCACCTCGACCATCATCCCGGCGCCAAGGGCCGCGAGCTGCCTCGTCAGGTCGAGCGCATTCATCGAACCAATCGCTATTTCGCGTTGCAGGAGCATCGGCCCGGTATCGAGCCCTGCCTCCATCTGCATGATGGTGACGCCGGTCACCTCGTCGCC
>CAZQLI010000120.1:0-6171 GCA_964594145.1 uncultured Sphingomonas sp.
GCGGGCTTCGCGACCTCCACACGCTCTACTGGATCGGCCAATATGTGTTCGGCGTCGAACGGCCCGACGAACTGGTCGAGAAGGGCCTGTTCAGTGCCGCCGAGTTCCGCCGCTTCGAGCGGGCCGAGCGGTTCCTGTGGTCGGTCCGCTGCCACCTTCACCTGTTTGCGGGGAGGGCCGAGGAGCGCCTCGGCTTCGAGATGCAGCGCCAGATCGCCGAGGCGATGCGCTACGCCGACCGGCCGGGCAAGTCCGCGGTCGAGCGCTTCATGCAATTTTATTTCCTGAATGCCCGGACCGTCGGCGATCTCACCGGCCTGTTCCTCGCCCAGCTCGACGAGCAGATGGGAGACAAGGGCCGGCGGTTCGCGCTCCCCACCTTCCGCCGCCGGCCGCGTCACCTGCGGGGCTTCACCATCGACCGTGGCCGGCTGTCGATCCCCGGCCCGAACTGGTTCGAGCAGGACCCGGCGAGGCTGATCGAGCTGTTCGCCCTGGCGGCGCGGGAAGGGATGGAAATCCACCCCAATGCGATGCGGGTTGCCACCCGCGACGCAAGGCTGGTCGAGCGCGTGCGCGAAGATCCCCGGGCCAACGCGCTCTTTCTCGAGGTCCTCACGACGAAAAACCGGCCGGAGCTCGCGCTCAGGTGGATGAACGAGGCCGGGGTGTTTGGAAGGTTCGTCCCCGACTTTGGCCGGGTGGTCGCCCAGATGCAGTTCGACATGTATCACCATTATACGGTCGACGAGCATGCGATCCGGGCGATCGGGCTGCTTGCCCAGATCGAGCGGGGCGAGCTTTCCAAGGATCACCCTCTCTCGACGATATTGTTCGACCAGATTTCCTCGCGCCGGCTGCTCTACGTCGCGGTCCTTCTGCACGACATCGCCAAGGGCCGCGGCGGAGACCATAGCGAGCTTGGAGCCGAGGTTGCCCTCGAGCTCTGCCCCCGCTTTGGCCTCGACGAGGCCGAGACCGAGACCGTCGCCTGGCTGGTCCGCCACCATCTCCTTCTCAGCAACACGGCGTTCCGGCGCGACATCAGCGATCCCAAGACGGTCGAGGACTTCGTCCGCATCGTCCAGAGCCCGGAGCGGCTCCGGTTGCTCCTGATGCTGACCGTCGTCGACATAAGGGCCGTCGGGCCCGGCACCTGGAACGACTGGAAGCGGCAGCTGCTTCGAAGCCTGTACGATGCCGCCGAGGAGAGGCTGAGGCTCGGCCACAAGCAGCGCGGGCGCCATGAGCAGGTCGAGGCTCGGCAGCTTCAGCTTGCCGAGAAGCTGCCGTGGAAACCGTCCGCGGTGAAGGCCCACGCCCGCCGGCTCCCGGACAGCTACTGGCTTGCCGAGCCGCCCGAATGGCAGCACGCCAATGCGCTCCAGGTCGCGGCAGCCGAGGCCCATTTTGGCGAGGCCGAGCCGTCGGTCGTCGCGGCGACGGACCAGGTTTCCGGGATGACGAGGCTAAGCGTCTTTGCTCCCGATCGCCCCGGACTCTTCTACCGCATAGCGGCAGCGCTGAGCGGCGCCGGCGCCTCGATCGTCGATGCGAGGATCCATACCACCCGCGACGGGATGGCCCTTGATAATCTCCTCGTCGCCGACGCCCGCGGCAAGGGCTATGCCGATGCCCGCCTGAGAAAGCGCCTGGCCAGCGCGGTGGAGAAGGCCTTGAAGGCGGAGGCCGAGCCAGCGCTTCCCTCACTCGAGAAATTGCCACGCCGGGTCGAGGCGTTCCGCGTCGCTCCCCGCGTTCTCATCAGCGACAAGGCGTCCAATCGCACCACGGTGGTCGAGGTCAATGCAAGGGACAGGACTGGCCTCCTGGCGAGACTCGCGCACGTCATCCATGCAGCCGGCCACCAGCTCCACTCGGCCCATATCGCCACCTATGGCGAGCGCGCGGTCGATGTCTTCTACCTCACCGGCGCCGACGGCCGGAAGCTCGGGCCGGAAAAGTCCGACGAGCTGAGGGCGGCGCTGCTCGACGCGGCAGCAACCGGCAGCTGAGCCCTTGTCCCCATGAAAAAAGGGCCCGCCTTACGGCGGACCCTTGTTTCTCCTGCGACCAGTTTCCCGCTCAGCCCCGTTCCGGCTCCGGCGGAGGCGGCGGCGGGGGAGGAGGCGGCGGTGGCGGCGGGCAGGCCGCATCGGCCGCGATCATCGAGCCGTCGGGACAGGTCTGCATCGCCGGCGGAGGCGGTGGCGGTGGCGGCGGAGGCGGCGGAGCCTCGGCAACCCGGCGCGATGGCCCGAACTTGCCGCGAAGCGTCAGGCCCCAGGTGCGCGGCTCGCCGAGGAAGGCGCCGAACAGCTGGGTCGAACGCGGGTAGAAGCCGGCAAGCACGCCGCGGGTCGTTCCCGAACCCTGGATCGGTGCGTCGAACGCGACCTGCAGGAAATCCTCGTCGAAGAGGTTCTGTGCCCACAGCTCGACCGCCCAGCGATCGTCGGGTCCACGAAGACCGATACGGGCATTCACAACGGTGAAGGCTCCCTGCACCTTCTCGATGTCGAGATCGGAGCCGGTGTTGAGCTGGGTCATGTGGCGGACGTCGGCATAGACGAGACCGCGCAGGCCCGAGCTACCGATTGGCGGCGTCCATGCGACCGAGCTGGTCAGGGTCCACTCGTTGGAGTTGGAGACCCGCCGGCCCGGCAGCTGGAACAGGGCGTTGGTGAGCGCCCGGCCACCGGCGCCGACCAGGTTCTTGCGGTAACGGGTGTTGGAATAGACGATGCCCGCGTTCCAGTTGACGTTGGGAAGCGGCCGGGTGAAGGCCTCGATCTCGACGCCGCGGCTGACGACGCCGGCCTTGGTGCCGCCATCGCAAGCGCCGGTGCCGGCATCATTGTCCTCGTCCGCGCCGTCGCCGCCGATCAGGTCACCCTTACAGGCATTGACGTTCTCGACCACGAAGTTGAGGCCGTTGAACGTATTGAGCTGGAAGTCGCGGAACAGCTGGCGGAACACTGCGACGTTAACGTCGAAGCCGTTGCCATTATATTTGAGGCCGAATTCGAAGGCGTCGTTGATCTCCGGCTTGAACTGGAGATCGGCTCCCGATGCGACGATGCCCTGGCAGCCCGTCTGGGCCGGGCTGACGCAGATCGCACCGCTTCCCGACAATGGCGGGTTCGAGAACACCGTGGTCGGCGGGGTGGCCGGGACGGTCGTCGGGATCGCGACCGCGCGCCACAGCGCGGAACGATCGAGGTTGAAGCCGCCCGCCTTGTAGCCGCGCGAGTAGCTGAGGTAGGTCAGGATATTGTCGGTCGGCTTCCAGCCGAGCACGACCGTCCCCGACAATTTGCCCTCGGAACGCTTGTCGTCGATCGCGAATGCGCCGCCCGGCGCGCTCGGGATGACGCAGGGCAGCTGCTGGAGCGCAGTGCCCGAAAGCGCGGTACAAAGGATATTATTGTCGAGGAAGTCGGCTTCCAGCTTCTTGCGCTCATGGGTGTAGCGCGCGCCGACCGTCAGGCTGAGCGTATCGGTGATGTCGAAGATATTGTGGGTGAACAGCGCCCAGTTGTTGCTGGTCTGGCGGAAACTGTCGTCCAGTGCCGCGCCGTTCAGCGTGCTCCCGATGAAGCCCGGCCCGCCAAGGGCGATTGCAAGGTTGGTAAAGCCGCTCGTCCCGAATGGCGCACCGGCGAAGTTTACCGGCGGAATGCCGGCGCTGAGCCCGGTGTTGTTGAGCTGGGCGAAGGCGCCGAGCGCGGTGATCTGGCTGGCGAGGTTGGCGGCCGTCGTGAACTGCCCTCCCATCACCGCAGCATTATATTGTGCGACCAGTGCATCGCGCGTTCCGGTCGCGACCAGCGGGTTGAAGCAGTTCGGGCTTACGCCCGGGGCAAGGATGGTCGGGACCAGCGCCGCGAAATTGGCTGCCACGAGGCAGTTGCCATAGCGGGCGTAGTCCGCGCCATATTGCAGATTGTCATCGACCCTCAGTTTCTCGTTGGCGTAATAGCCACCGACCAGCCAGTCGAGCCGGCCACCGAAGGCTTCGCCCTGGAGCCGGAGCTCCTGGGTGAAGGTCTTGAAGCGGTTGAACGAATTGCCGTCGTCGTCGCGATAGAGAATATCGAGATTGTTGAAGTCGGCGTCCTGGCCGCGGGTATATTTGTTGTAGCGATAGGCAGTGATCGAGGTCAGCTCGGCTCCGCCGAGGTCGTAGACGATCTCTCCGGAGAGGCCATAGTCCTTGACGTCGGACGCATAGTTGCGGCCCGGAGTGATCGAGACGTCACGCTCATAGGGATCATCGTTGATGATTGCACCGAGCGCCCGCTCGATGGCGGCGATGGACGAGGGCTGTTCGCCGCCGGCGGTGAAGTCGAACGCCGGCAGGTAGGGCGCTGCGCAGCATTCCTCGTCGCGCTTGGAATAATCGCCGATCAGCCGGATCGAGAGGTCGCTCGACGGTTCGAACAACAGCTGGCCGCGAAGCATCCAGCGATCGCGGTCATTGACGTCGCGGCCCGAGATGACGTCTTCGAGGAAGCCGTCCCGCTTCATCCAGACGCCGTCGATGCGCGCGGCGATCGTGTCGCTGAGTCCGCCGGTGACATAGGCTTCCGCCCGGCGAAGGTCATAGTTGCCGATCGTGAGCTCGCCGCCGACTTCGGTCCGGAACCTCGGCTTGGCAGTGATGATCGAGATGAGGCCCGCCGAGGCGTTGCGGCCGAACAGGGTTCCCTGCGGACCGCGGAGCACCTCGATCCGGTCGATCGCGCCGAGCTCGGTCAGGCCAACGCCGGTACGCGAGCGATAGACGCCGTCGATGAACACCGCGACCGAGCTTTCAAGGCCGGGGTTGTCGCCGACCGTGCCGATGCCGCGGATGCGGGCAACGCCGGCGCCGGCTTCGGACGATGTCGAGGAAACGAGCAGCGAGGGGCTGACCTGGGTCAGCTGGCGGATGTCGCTTGCACCGGAGTTCTGGAGGGTTTCCGCGGTGACCGCGGAGACGGCCAGCGGCACGTCCGACAGCGCCTCGTTGCGGCGGGTCGCGGTGACCACGATCTCGCTGGTGTCGCGGCCGGTGGCAGGCTCGACATCCTGGTTGTCGACCGCCGCCGCCTCGGCAGTTGCGCCCTGGGTCGGTTCCGCGCCCCCGGCGTCGGTGTCGGTCTCCTGGGCAAATGCAGGCATCGAAAGTGCCAACAGGCCCGCTGACAGGAGCCACGTCGACTTGCGCATATTTGTCCTCCCCGTTTTCAACTTCTTCTTTGGGACAAAAGATTAATCGAGTGGCTGTGGGCTGCAAGCAATATGGAGGGAAAAGCAAGTCTTGCGACAGAAATGTCACATGACGCAGCGCAATAAGAAAAAGGCGTGGCTGCCGTAGGGGCAACCACGCCTGTAACTAACCATTCTGGTTCGTTGCTTACTTGGGCGAAATGACCATCAGCATCTGGCGGCCTTCGAGGCGCGGATGCTGCTCGATCTTGGCGATCTCGGCAGTCTCCTCCGCCACCCGCTGGAGGACGGCCATCCCGAGCTGGTTGTGAGCCATTTCGCGGCCGCGGAAGCGAAGGGTGAGCTTGACCTTGTCGCCCTCCTCGAGGAACTCGTAGACCTTCTTCATCTTCGTCTGATAATCATGGTCATCGATGTTCGGACGCATCTTGATCTCCTTGATCTCCTGCGTCTTCTGCCGCTTGCGCTGCTCGTTTGCGCGCTTTTGCGCCTCGTACTTGAAGCGGCCGATATCGAGAAACTTGGCTACGGGCGGATCGGCATTGGGGCTGATCTCGACCAGGTCGAGACCCACTTCCTGAGCCTGTTCGAACGCCTCACGCGTATACATTACGCCCAGATTTTCGCCATTTTCATCAATTACCCGCACCTTGGGTGCCTGGATGAATTGATTATAGCGGGGGCCGGTCATCGTCGGCGGCGCCATCGGTCGGCGCGGGGTGGGCGGTGGTATAGCGCAATCTCCTAGATTCGTTGGTTATGCGCGCGAATTAGGGGTTTCGCGGGCAGTTGAAAAGGCCGAGCAGCCTGGCAAGGCCATTTTTGCCACGGCATGTGGCGTCAGGACGCCAAGATGGGCTCTCTTTGCCGAAATTGCCAGTGCCGCATGTTACCCGTGGCGCCTAGGGCGTGGACTCATAAGTTTTCAGCCAGAGACGGGTTGAAGCGAGCAGCACT
>CAZQLI010000121.1:0-6164 GCA_964594145.1 uncultured Sphingomonas sp.
GCATGGGTTTCGCGGTCGGCAATGAGCGGCTCATCAGCGCGCTCACCCGGGTGAAGAGCTACCTCGACTATGGCGCCTTCACGCCGATCCAGGCGGCGGCGGTCGCCGCTCTCAACGGGCCGCAGGACTGCGTCGAGGCCAACCGCCAGCTCTACCGCAAGCGGCGCGACGTGCTGGTCGAATGTTTCGGCCGGGCCGGCTGGGATATACCGGTGCCGATGGCAAGCATGTTCGCCTGGGCGCCGATTCCCGAGCAGTTCCGCCACCTCGGCAGCATGGAATTCGCAAAGAAACTGCTCACCGAGGCCCATGTCGCGGTCGCCCCCGGGGTCGGGTTCGGCGAGGAAGGCGAAGGCCATGTGCGGATCGCGCTCGTCGAGAATGAGCAGCGGCTGCGCCAGGCCGCGCGCGGGATCAGGAAGATAATTGGCGGCGGCTAGTCGGCCTCGGCCGAGACCAGCTGGAAAAACAGCACCCAGATCCCGAGGATGAGGCTGAGCGAGATCACCCAGGCCGGGATGTCGGAGGCAAAGACAAGGTCAAGCAGCCCGTAAAGTCCCATGAAGGGGATGAGGACGAGCGCGCCCTGCCAGAGAATTGCCCGTGTCATTCCTTCCCGGGGAAGCGCCGAGATCGCCCCGCGAAAACCAGCCAGCACCAGCGGCGCAACGATCCCGGCGCGCCAGTCGGGGCTCATGAAGTCCTGGAGAAAGGCGTAGAGGGCGACGAGCGCGAAAATCGTCCAAGCCACCTGCACGCCCCGATTTCCGGGCGAACCCGTGCCTTCCCTCACCATCGCAAAAATGCCTCCTCGCCGCTTCGACAAGGCTAGCGCTGCACCAAGGCGCGTCAAGCTGGCGATCCCCGTTGTCGATCCATTGTCCCGACCAGATGGCACCTGTTATCGCCCAAGCGAGTTGCTGGGACGTTCAACGGTGGGCGATGGTTAACGACGCCGGCTTGTGAGTCCACGGGCGGTCATGCACTGAAATGCGGCTGGTTTTTTCCGGGAGCTTGTCCGTTGCGCGGACCAAACAGAATCTGTCATCTGGCTGTGCTTGGGCTGTTGGGTGCGCTCGCCGCATGTTCGGTCGCTCCACCGCCGCCCCCTGCCCGGGTCGTGGCGGCCCAGCCGCGCTCGGTGGCGCCGCCGACCGACTATCGCTGGACCAACGGCTTTTCCGCCAAGGGCTATGAGGCGATGTTCGCGACCTTTGGCAAGGTTCGGCTCAAGCCCGGCGAACATCATTGGACCCCGAACTTCCCGGTGGACGGTGACATCGAGATCACCGTCGACATCGCGAACCAGATCGCCTTCGTGTTCAAGGGCGAAAAACTGATTGGGGTCTCCAATGTCTCGACCGGCAAGAAGGGACACCCGACCCCGCTCGGCTTCTGGACCATCAACTGGAAGCGGCCGATGTATCGCAGCCGCAAATATGACAATGCGCCGATGCCCTTCATGCAGAATATCGACGACAAGGGCATTGCCATCCACGGCGGCGTGACGCCCGGCTATCCGGCAAGCCACGGCTGCATCAGGCTGCCGATGGCATTCGCCAAGCATCTCTACGGCCTGACCAAGAAAGGCAACCGGGTCATCATCGAGGGCTGAGCCGGCTGCGAGTCGCCGGCTCGAAAAGCGCCGGCATTTTTTCGCCAGGGAAGTCGCGCAAAAGTCCCGTTTTAGCCGGTTTTCGGCCGCCATCCGGTCGGCGCTCTCCCCTCTGTTCTCGTTTCCGGAACGTTGCACCCTCATTCCGCGTTTTCCTTGCAAGAGGGGCTCTTTTTGCGAGTCTGGAGTAAAGCGTATGACCAATTTGACCCGTCGGTCCGCAAGGATGCGCTCCCTGCTGGGACCAATTGCCGCTGCGCTGGTCGTGACGGCCTGCGCAACCGCGACGCCTTACCAGCCACTTGGCACCAGGGGCGCCAGCGGCGGCTTTACCGAGCAGCGTATCGAAGCGAACCGCTATCGCGTGGCCTTTGTCGGCAATGATTATACGTCGCGGCAACGCGTCGAAAATTACCTGCTTTACCGTGCTGCCGAGCTGACGCTCGCCAACGGCTATGATGGCTTCACCATGGTCCGGCGTGACACGGATCGCAACGTCGACACCAGGCTGACCGGTGGCTATGGCCCTGGGCCTTACCCTTACTGGCGTCCATATTGGCGCTATCGCGGCTATTATGGCTGGCGCTACTGGGATCCCTGGTATGGCGGCCCGTTCTGGGCAGACCGGGTCGATGTGCGCACCGTGGTCAGCTACGAGGCCAATGCGGAGATCGTCATGTTCCGCGGCACGAGGCCCGGCGACCCGATGAGCTTCGATGCCCGGCAGGTCATTGCCAACCTGCGCCCGACCATCGTGGTTCCGCGGTAATCATTCCTGCTGGGAAATGAACGGCGCTCTCACAATCCGTTCAGCGTGACTCGTCCAATTCTCCTTTCAAGGCCGATGGAGAGTCATCGGGCCTGAAAGTGAAGAGTAGGACTGATGATGAAGACGCTTCTGATTGCTGCTTCCGCCGTTGCAACCCTCGCACCCGTGGCGCTGCCGGCTCCGGCGCTGGCGCTTGATCGGGGCGACATCCGTCGTGAGCAGCGCGAGTGCGATCGCGAATTGCGGCGTGCGGACAGCCGCCGTGAATATAATCGCGAGCTGCGCGAGTGCCGCCGTGAAATTGCCCGCGAGGTCCGTGAGACCCGCCGTGATCGCCGCCATGCGGTTCGCGACTGGCGCCACTACCGCAACTATGACTGGAACCGGTACGAGCCGGGCGAGAGCCGCTACTATGCCGATCGCTACTATCGTAGCGGCAGCTATTACGCCGATCGCCGCCTCGGTCGCCATGACCGGATCTACCGCGGATATGACGGTCGCTACTACTGCCGCCGCGACGACGGCACGACCGGGCTCATCATCGGTGCCGGAATCGGCGCCCTGCTCGGCAACTCGGTCGACGTCGGTGGCTCGCGGACGTTGAACACGATCCTTGGCGGCGTCGCCGGTGCCGCGATCGGTGCCTCGATCGACCGTGGCAACATTCGCTGCGACTAACCGGGCCTAAGGCCTGAGTGGAAGGAAGGGGCCGGCCGATGCCGGCCCCTTTTTTTAGTCGGCAAGCTGGCTGATCACGAAACTATAGGCCTCGGCCACCTCGTAGAGCGAGTTCCAGCGTCCCGACTTGCCGCCATGCCCGGCGCCCATGTTCATTTTCAGAAGCAGCAGGTTGTCGTCGGTCTTGGTCGCCCGGAGCCTTGCGGCCCATTTCGCAGGCTCCCAATAGGTGACCCTGGGGTCGGTCAGCCCCCCGGTGATCAGCATCGGCGGATAGGCCTTGGCCTCGACATTGTCATAGGGGCTGTAGCTCTTGATGAGCTTGAATGCCTCCTCGTCGACGATCGGATTACCCCATTCCGTCCATTCGCCGGGGGTAAGCGGCAGCGTGTCGTCGAGCATCGTGTTGAGGACGTCGACGAAGGGGACGTCCGCGACCACGGCGCCGAACAGTTCTCCCGCCTGGTTCACGACCGCGCCCATCAGCTCCCCGCCTGCCGACCCGCCCTGGGCGGCAACCTTGCCTTCGCTGGCATAGCCGGCGGCGATCAGGCCGCGGGTCACGTCGACAAAATCGTTGAAGCTGTTTGTCCGGCGGGTGAGCTTCCCGTCGAGGAACCACTGGTATCCAAGGTCATCGCCGCCGCGGATGTGCGCGATTGCAAAGGCAAAGCCGCGGTCGACGAGACTCAGCCGGCTGGTCGAAAAGCTGGGCGGAACCGCATAGCCATAGGCGCCGTAGCCATAGACGAAGAGCTTGCCGGACCCGTCCTTCTCGAACTCCCTGCGGCGAACAATCGATACCGGGACCCTCGCGCCATCCCGGGCAATGATGGTGAGACGCTCGGTGACATATTGGCCAGGATCATAGCCCGAGGGAATTTCCTGGACCTTGCGAACCTCGAGGCGCCTGTCGGCGGCGTGATAATCATAGACCGTCTGCGGCGTCACCATCGACGAATAGACGAGCCTGTAGCTGTCGGGAGCAAACTCCGGATTGCCGGCGAAGGCGGCGCTGAAGCTTGCCTCGCCGAAGGGAACCGGTTCCTCCCTTCCGCTGGCATAGTCGCGCAGCACCAGCCGATCGAGACCGTCCACCCGGCTCGTGATCAGGAGGTGATCGCGGTGGCTGGCAAGGCCCCGCAGATAGGTGCGGTCGCTTCCGGCAACCAGCTCCTTCCAGTCCCCGGGACTGGCCGGGTCGGCGGTGACGATGCGGAAATTGACATGCTTGTCGTTGGTCAGGATCCACAGGCTGTGGTGCGCGAAGTCCACCTCGTACTGGACGTCCGGCTCCCTTGGGCGGATCAGCGTCAGCGGCTCGGTTGGCCGGTCGGCGGCGACGAAGCGAACCTCGTTCGATGAATTATTGCCGGTCGAGACGAAGATGAGGCTGTCGTCGGTCGAGCGCGCCACTCCGACCGAAAAGGCAATGTCCTCTTCCTCCTCGTAAAGGGTGGTGGCGTCGGCGGGGTCATCGCCCAGCCGGTGATAGCGTGCCCGGTAGGAGCGCCACTGTTCATTGACCTCGGTAAAGACGATGCCGCTGCTGTCGCTGGTCCAGACGGGGTTTCCGATGCCGACGCTGGTCACCGTCGCAAGATCCTCCCCGCTGGAAAGGTCGCGGATGACGAGCTTGAACCGTTCGCTTCCGTCGTCATCGACGAGCGTCGCGAGGAGCTTCCCGTCGGGGCTCACTGCAAAGGCGCCGAGCCTATAATATTCCTTGCCCTCGGCCTCCTTGTTCTCGCTGTAGATCAGCCGGTCGGCGCCGCTCCCGTCGGCAGGCTTGCGGAACCAGTCGCGATACTGGGTTCCTGGGCTGAAAGCCCACCAGTATAGCCAGTCGCCGTCCTTGATCGGGACCGAGCTGTCATCTTCCTTGATGCGGCCCTTCATCTCCTCGAACAGCTCGTCGACCAGCTGCCTGTGCGGAGCCATTGCCGCTTCGAAATATTCGTTTTCCGCCCTTAGATAGGAGAGGATCTCCTCGTCCCTGACATCCGGATAATTGGGATCCCGCAGCCAGTCCCAGTCATCGTTCCACTTGACGCCGTGCGCCTCCTTCACATGGGGTTTGCGCCTGGCAATCGGTGGATTTTGCGCAGTCATCGGGCTTCCTGAGCTAAGACAAAGTGACTATCTGCCTTTCTCATACAGAGAGCCGGAAAGATTGCCATGTCATCATATGCCGACCGCCTTGCCGCCCTTCGCGACCAGCTGAAGCGGGACCGCCTCGACGGCTTCGTCGTGCCGCTGACCGACGAACATATGAGCGAATATGTCGGGAGCTATGCCCAGCGCCTGGCCTGGCTCACCGGGTTCCAGGGGTCGGCCGGCTCGGCCGTGGTCCTTCCCGAAGAGGCCGCCATCTTCACCGACGGCCGCTACACGATCCAGGTCCGGCAGCAGGTCAGTGCCACCGAGTGGAGCTACCAGTCGGTCCCGGAGACAAGCGTTGCCCGGTGGCTGCAGGAGAATGCGCCGAAGGGAGCGAGGATCGGCTATGATCCCTGGCTCCACACCGCCGAGTGGGTTCGCCAGGCGACAAGGTCGCTCGGCGCCAGGGGTGCCGAACTGGTCCCGGTCAGCCGGAACCCGATCGATGCCGTCTGGTCCGACCAGCCAGAGCCGAGCAAGGCACGCCTTGCAGTCCAGCCCGAGGAATTTGCCGGCAGGGGCTCGGCCGAGAAGCGCCACGAGATGGCCGACTGGCTGGCGCGCGAGGGCGCCGATGCCGCCGTGCTCGCCGCGCTCGATTCGATTGCCTGGACGTTCAACGTCCGCGGCACCGACGTTACGCACACGCCGGTCGCCCTGGCCTTTGCCATCGTCAACGCCGATGGCACCGCGGACCTCTTCGTGGCCGGCGAGAAGGTGGGCGATGATGTCCGGGCCCATCTTGGCAACGGCGTGAGGCTGCACGAACGGTCAGAGTTCGAGCCATTTCTGAAGGGCCTTTCGGGCAAGCTGGTCGCGGTCGACCCCGAGCGCTCGGTTGCCGCGATCAGCCAGGCGCTCGAGGCAGGAGGAGCGCGGATCCTCAGCCGCCGCGACCCAGCAGTCATTCCAAAGGCGGTCAAGAACCCGGTCGAGATCGCC
>CAZQLI010000122.1:0-6116 GCA_964594145.1 uncultured Sphingomonas sp.
CGACCGTGCTGGCAAATATATGGGCCAGCGCGGTGTCACTCTTCCAAAGCTCTAGCGTCGTTCCTCCACCCGGGGCCTTCCCTAGGCCAGCGCGGCCCGGGACCGGATGATGAGGTCCACCCAGTCATGGAACGCGTGGGCCAGCTTCTCGACGAGATCCTTGAGCGGCCCGTCCTTCAGCCTGCCGTCGGCATCGAAGCTCGCATCCGAGACATTGCCGAGATAGGCCTCGGGGTGCTGCATGACCGGCATGTCGAGGAACACGCAGGCCTGGCGAAGCTGGTGATTGGCGCCAAAGCCTCCGATCATTCCGGGAGAGGCGCTGATGATCGCCGCCGGCTTCTTGTGCCAGACGCTCTCGCCATAGGGCCGTGAGCCAACATCGATTGCGTTCTTGAGGACGCCTGGAACCCCGCGATTATATTCCGGCGTGCAGAACAACACCCCGTCGCAAGCCCGGATCTTGTCGCGGAACTCGATATATTCCGCTGGAGAATTGGCGTCGTAATCCTGGTTGTAGAGCGGAAGCCCGCCGATATCGATGATCGAGCATTCGAGATTGTCGCCGCGGATCGCGCAGATCGAACGGGCGATCTTCCGATTGATGCTCCCCTCCCTGAGGCTGCCGACAATCATCGCGATCCTGTAAGTAGCCATGGCATCTTTCCTTCCACTCGAGTTCAGCGCGCCATGCCGCCAATTGGTTTCTGTGGCCATCAGACCAAGGTTTAGCTTTGCCTGGCTGACTTACCGTGACCAGGGCCGCGTCCGGTTACCGCCTCTTGCCCCGGTGGCGGATGTTGGCGGGTCTTCCCCGCCTGCCTGCCTCCGGCCGGACCCGGTCCTTTCTTGCTGGCCTCGCCCCGGCGAACTTTCCTTCCGGGAGTTCGAAGCGAAGTGCCCCGGAGGCCGGATTGGCCTCGACCAGTTTCAGCTCGAGGTGCTGCCCGACCCGGAAGGTCTCGCCGCTCTCCTCGCCTATGAGGGCGCGCGCTGCCTCGTCGTAGCGGAAATATTCATTGCCGAGGATTGCCGCTGGAACGAGCCCGTCGCCGCCGAGGTCCTCGACCGTCGCGAAGAAGCCGAACGGCTGGACGCCGGTGATGCGGCAACGGAGAATCTGCCCCACCTTGTCGGCGAGGAATGCAGCGACATAGCGATCGACGGTCTCCCGTTCCGCTTCCATCGCCCTTCGCTCGAGCATCGAGATATGCTCGCCGATCTCGACAAATCGCTCCGCCTCCTCCGGCGGAAGCCCTCCTTCGCCGAGCCGGTAGCTGCTTACCAGCGCGCGGTGGACGAGAAGGTCCGCATAGCGGCGGATGGGCGAGGTAAAGTGGGCATAGCTTGCAAGGGCAAGCCCGAAATGCCCGAGCGGCTCGGGTGAGTAGCGAGCCTGCATCTGGGTGCGGAGCAGCTGCTCCATGATCTCGGGACGCGCGTCATGGTCATGGCCCAGTCGCTCGATGATCCGGTTGAAAACGGCGGGACGGATCTGCTGCCCGAGCGCAAATTCAAGGTCGAAGGTCGCGAGATACTCCTTGAGCGCGACCAGCTTCTCCCGTCCGGGCGTCTCGTGGACGCGGTACATGACCGGTGCCTTCTTCCGCTCCAGCGCCTTTGCCGCGGCAACGTTCGCGGCAATCATGAAGTCTTCGACCAGCCGGTGGGCGTCGAGCCGGTCTCGGGGCGCGACCGACAATATTCGCCCCTTTTCATCCAGGACGACCCGCCGTTCGGGAAGGTCAAGCTCGAGCGGTTCGCGCTTCTCCCGGGCGATAAGCAGCGCGCGCCAGCAGGCCCACAAGGGCTTCAGTGCTTTCTCCACGAGCTCGGCCGGGACCGGTCCGTCGAGTTCCGGCATCGAGCAGGGCGAAGAGGCCGGCACGGGGCGCTCCTCGCTCGCGGCATCGATCGCGGCCTGTGCATCCTCATAGGCAATATTTGCAGCTACGCAAATCTTGGCTCTTGAGAATCTCCAGTTTCGCAGCGTCCCTTCCCGCCCGACATGAAGGTGGCAGGCGAGCGCCGCCCTGGTCTCCTGGGCCCGAAGCGAACAGATGTCGGACGAGAGCTGGTGGGGAAGCATCGGGACGACCCGATCGGGAAAATAGACGCTGTTCCCGCGTGCCCGCGCCTCGCGGTCGAGCTCGGACCCGGGCCGGACGTAGAAACTGACATCGGCGATGGCGACGATTGCATCCCACCCGTCGCCGTCCTCCCGCGGCGACGCGTAGATCGCATCGTCATGGTCCCTCGCGTCCTCCGGGTCGATCGCGACGATCGGAAGATGGGTGAGGTCCTCGCGGTCATCGCCGAGAGGCTGGAGCGAAACTCGCTTGGCTTCCTCGATGGCCTCGGGTCGAAATTCATCGCGCAGCCCGTGCTTGTGGATGGCAATCAGGCTGAAGCTGCGCGGCGCAAACGGGTCGCCAAGGACGGCATCGACCCTCGCCGTCACCCGCGGTGGACGGCCGGAGGGCTCGGCAAGCACGAGATCCCCTTCCCGAGCGTCCTTCAGGTCCGAAATGGAAAGCTCGCGCCGCTCCTTCTTGTCGACCGGGGTGAGATAATAGGCAGAGCCTTCCCGCCGCACCACGCCAAGCACCAGCTCGGCGGATCGCTGGAGCTTCTTCATCACATGGGCAACGAGGCCCCTCCCCGCCTCTTCGGTTCGAGCGAGGACCCGGTCATTGACCGCGAGCGCGGAGCGCCTGCCGCGCTCGATGACCCTGAGCCGCGGAGGCGGCGTATCGGCATGCCAGTTTTCCGGCTGGGCCAGCACCTGTCCGTCATCGACGGAAACGACCCTCAGGACCGTGACACGTGGCACGCCGCCCGACCGGTGGAAGGCGCGGCCGGGCGAGCTGTCGATCAGCCCCTCGTCGGCCATGTCCTTGAGCAATGCCTTCAGCAATATCTTGTCATGCCCGCCGAGGCCGAACGCCCGCGCGATCTCGCGCTTGCCCGCGGGCTGGCTGCTGGTCTCGATGAATTCAAGGATCTGCTTTCGCGTGGGCAGTCCGGGTGAGGCTTTGCGGGCCATGTTGCTCCTAGTTAGGGGGTGCTTCCACCGCCGATAGTGCGGCCCGACGCGCCAGGCGATGCTCGCGCCAGACGATCACCAGTCCGCTCGCGATAATGATCGGCGCGCCGACCCAGATCCACGCGGTCGGCAAATCTCCGAATATCCAGGCCCCGAACATGACCGCCCAGAGCAGGCTGGTATAGTCCATCGGCATCACCAGGGCGACTGGTGCGAGCCTCAGCGAACCGGTGAGCGTCAGCTGTGCAAGGCCACCGGCGAGCGAGAGGCCGGCAATGATCGCCCAGGTCAGCGGCTCGTGCCCTTGTCCGAATATCGCCATCAGCGCGGCGAGCGGCGCCAGCGAACTCAGCGCGAACCAGAAAACGGTGGTCGACGTCCTCTCGGTTGCGCCGAGGCGGCGGATGACGATTGTGACCGACGCGGTGAGCAGCGCCGCGACGAGCGCCACGGTGGCGCCGAGCAGCGGTACGTCGCCGCTCCCGGGGCGGATGATGAGAAGCACCCCGATGAACCCGGCGGCGACGGAGCCCCAGCGCCACTTTCCAGTGGGTTCCGCAAGGACCAGGGCAGCAAGGATCGTCGAGAAAATCGGCACCGAAAAGCCGATGGCCGTGGCTTCCGCCAGCGGCAGCATGATCATTGCCGCGAAATTGAGCGCCATGGCGCTGATCCCGAGCGCCATCCGGGCAACATGTGCTCCAACCCGCCTCGTGTAGAGGGACCGGAAGCCCGGGCCGGCCGCGACCAGCCCGACGGCGCATAGCGCCGATCCGCACTGGCGGTAGAAGAGCGTTTCGACGATGTGGACGCCGCGCATCGAGGCGAGCTTTACCAGAGCGAACATCACCGCAAGGAGCAAAGCCGTCACCAGCCGCAGCAGCACGCCGGCAACCGGCCTTTGGGCTGCGGGCTGGTCGGTATCGAATCTGCCGGCGGTCGCCACCTAGGGCCGGGAGTCGGGGGCCGGGGCGACGTAGGGCCTGAAGGCGCCGCCCGGCACCGCCGAGGCGACGGGGCTTTCAAAGCCGTTGTCGCCGAGGGACGCGACGCCAAACACCCAGTCATCGACCCGGACGCCGCGCAGGATCGCCGTGCAGCTTCCTGCTGTCTCGCCCTGGGCAGCGCAGCTCAGCTCCCGCGTGCTTTTCTCCCAGTTGCTGGCGTCCGTCCTTCGCCAACGGACGACATAGCCTCTGGCGCCCGGGACGCTCTTCCAGCTGATTGTCGTGTCGGTGCTCACTGCCCCTTCGGCGACCGGCGCCGGCGGCGGCGGGGCGCTTGCCATCCAGGCCAGCGCCGCCGTGTTGAGCTTGGTTACCTTGGCCAGATAGGGAAAATCCATTCTCTCGACCGTGTCGCCATATTCGATGCCGTTCTCGGTGCGGAGGTCCTGGTGCTGCCAGTTGTAATTCTCGACCGCGACGCTGAGCCTCGCCGCAGGATAGCCGAGCCCCAGCCAGGGGATATGATCGCCGCCACGGCCGAACCGGTCCGTCCGCCAGATCTGCCTGACGTCGAGGCCGATGTCGATCCTGTCCGCGAGGCTGTCGAGGAACCGCGAGATATTGCGCGAGGGCGCATCATTCTCGCCGCCGAGACTATGGGTCTGAGCAGCAAGCTCGGCTTCGCCCTGCGACCGGGGCCCTTCCGATAGCACTCGGACATGCTTGTCGTCGCAAAAGCCGTCCGACGAGCAGCTATTGCCGATGATGTCATTGTTGAGGACGGCGATGACGTTCCAGCCCTGCGCCTTGGCATGCTCGGCCAGTATCTTTCCGCCGAGGAGGCCCTGCTCTTCGCCGGAAAGTGCCGCATAGACGATCGTTCCCGGGAATTTCTGCTTCGAGAGCAGATGAGCTGCTTCAAGCACCGCCGCCGTCCCCGAGCCGTCGTCGTTCGCGCCCGGGGCATCCGAAGTGAAGTCCATGACATCGCTAACCCGGCTGTCGATATGCCCCTGGATGATCACCACGTCGTTGGGCCGCTCCGTTCCGCGCTGGATGCCGACGGCGTTGCACACGCGGGTCGGGTTTGGAACGCGGCGGCCCGTCACCGTGTCGCAGGTCTGCAAAGTCTCGAGGCCGAGCTTCTTCAGTTCCGACTCGGCCCAGCGCACTGCCGCTCCAATGCCGCGCCGGGGATCGGTCTGGGACGACAGCGTGTGGCGGGTTCCAAAAGCGACGAGGCGCTCGACACTGGCCTTCATCCGGGACGCGTCGACCCCGCTGGCAATGGCGGCAACCCTGGCCTCGGGGCCCTGGGCCTGCTGTGCTGCGCTGGAGCTTGCGACAAGGGCGGCGGAGGCAAGGAGCATCATTTTCATGGGCGCAACGAATGAACCCTATCGCGGCCGCTTGGCAAGGTCCGGGCGAGAGCTTCCGGCGCCTTTGAGCCGGCACCGAAAGGCCCGGACAGTAGCTTTCGGCCGGTCAGCGGATTAGTGAGCAGCCAAATTCCAACCAGACGAAAGCGGAGTCTCCATGCGAAGCATCGAACATTTCATCAATGGCACAAGAGTTGCGGATGGGACCCGCCAGGGAGATGTCTGGAACCCGTCGCTTGGAGAAGTCCAGGCCCGCGTTGGTCTTGGCACGTCCGCGACGCTGGCGAAGGCCGTCGATGCAGCGCTCGAAGCGCAGCCCGGCTGGGCAGCAACCAACCCCCAGCGCCGCGCGCGGGTCATGTTCAAGTTCAAGGAACTGGTCGAAGCCCATATCGATGAACTGGCCGAGCTACTGGCGAGCGAGCATGGCAAGGTCGTCGCCGACGCCCGTGGAGACGTCCAGCGCGGTCTCGATGTCATCGAGTTCTGCTGCGGCATACCCCATGCGCTGAAGGGCGAGTATACAATCGGGGCCGGTCCCGGCATCGACGTCTACTCGATGCGCCAGCCGCTTGGCATCGGCGCGGGCATCACGCCGTTCAACTTCCCGGCGATGATCCCGATGTGGATGTTCGGACCGGCCATCGCGGCAGGCAACGCGTTCATCCTCAAGCCCTCGGAGCGCGACCCGTCCGTCCCGCTCCGACTTGCGGAGCTGATGGTCGAGGCCGGTCTCCCCAGGGG
>CAZQLI010000123.1:0-6100 GCA_964594145.1 uncultured Sphingomonas sp.
AATGCCCTCCGAGTCCAGCCCGTCGAGCGTATAGGCATCGGTGTGGCAGATGCCGGTTGCCATGATCTCGACCAGCACTTCTCCCGCCCTGGGCCCTTCCAGGTCGAGCTCGACGATCTCGAGCGGCTTCTTCGCTTCGAACGCGACGGCGGCGCGTGTCTTCATGACCTGAATTCCTTCCTTCTATTCACACCGCCTTGCCACCTCTCACCGCTTCGGCCAAGCATGGAAAAAAGGGGATGAGATGGGCTGGGCTGACGGACGGCATGCATTGATCACCGGCGGCGGGACGGGGATCGGCGCTGCAACGGCGAGGATGCTGGCTGGCGAAGGCGCAAGGGTCAGCCTGATCGGCCGACGGCGGGAACCGCTCGACGCGGTGGCCCGGGAAATTGGCGGGACGGCAGTCACCTGCGACATCACCGACCGCGGTGCGCTCGAAAGGGCGTTCGACGAGGCGCGGGCAGCCAACGGGCCGCTCGATTATGTGATCCTCAACGCCGGCATTGCCGACAGCGCGCCATTTGCCCGGACCAGCCGCGAGAGCTTCGACCGGATCATCGCGACAAACCTCACCGCCCTGTTCGACGGGGCGCAGATCGCACTGCCCGATCTCCTCGAGGGCGAGGACAAGCGACTGGTGGTCGTCGCCTCGGTTGCCGGGCTTCGCGGCACGGCGCTCGCCGCGCCCTACAGCGCGTCCAAACATGGTGCGGTCGGGCTGGTGAGGAGCCTCGCGCTCGAATTTGCAAAGACCAGTCTCACGGTCAACGCAGTCTGCCCGGCCTTTGTCGATACGCCGATGACCGATGCATCGGCAGACCGGATCGCATCGAAGACCGGGCGGAGCGAGGATGAGGCGCGCGAAGCCCTTGCCAGTCTCAATCCCAATGGCCGGCTGGTCACCGCGGACGAGGTGGCAGCTTCCATCCTGCATCTTTGCAATCCACTCAGCCGGTCAATTACCGGCTCATGTATGACCGTCGACGGCGGAGTAATGGCATGAGTATCGATCCAAACGGCCTCGAACCAACCAATTTCCTGTGGGACTATGACGGCGATGTCGCGACGATCACGCTGAACCGCCCCGAGCGGAAAAACCCGCTGACATTCGAAAGCTATGCCGAGCTTCGTGACCTCTTCTACGAGCTTGAGCATACGCTCGCGGTAAAGTGCATCATCATGACCGGCGCCGGCGGCAATTTCTGCTCCGGCGGCGACGTCCACGAGATCATCGGGCCGCTGACCAGGATGGACGACAGCGGGCTCAACCATTTCACTCGCATGACCGGCGATCTGGTCCGGGCGATGCGCGCCTGTCCCCAGCCGATCATCGCGGCGGTCGAGGGGACCTGCGCCGGGGCCGGCGCAATCATCGCCATGGCAAGCGACCTGCGGCTCGCTTCGCCCACCGCGACAACCGCTTTCCTGTTCAGCCGGGTAGGCCTGTCGGGGGCCGACATGGGAGCCTGCGCCATCCTGCCGAGGATCATCGGCCATGGCCGGGCTGCCGAGCTGCTTTTCACCGGCCGGGCGATGAGCGCGGAGGAAGGCGAACGTTGGGGCTTCTTCAGCAGGGTCGTCGACGACGTGCAGGGCGAAGCGCTGGCGCTGGCGCGGATGCTCGCGCGCGGTCCGGTCCAGGCCCATTATATCACCAAGCGGCAGCTCGACGCGGAATGGCACGTGTCGATCGAAACAGCGCTCGACATGGAGGCCGAAGCCCAGGCGGACTGCATGAAGACCGCCGACTTCCGCCGGGCCTATGAAGCGTTCGCCGCAAAGCGCCAGCCGGAGTTCCAGGGTGACTGAATGGCTCGACTGGCCGTTCTTCGAGGAACGCCACCGTGCCCTTCATTCGCGGCTTGGCCGCTGGTGTGCTGACCATGGCGGCGCCGCCCATGGCGATGACGTCGATGGCCACTGCCGTTCGCTGGTGCGCTCGCTTGGCGATGCCGGCCTGCTCGAACTATGCGTTGCCAGGGGCGAGCTCCTGCCCGACGTCAGGAGCCTTGCCCTGGCGCGGGCGACGCTCGCCGCGACCTCGGGCCTTGCGGATTTCGCCTTCGCCATGCAGGGGCTTGGCTCCGGCGCCATCAGCATCGCCGGGTCTCCTCGCCAAAAGGGCCATTGGCTGCCACTTGTCGCAGGCGGCGAGGCCATCGCCGCCTTTGCCCTGACCGAGCCGGAAACAGGAAGCGATGCCGCCAATATCGCGCTTCGGGCGGAGAGGCACGGCGATTGCTGGCGGCTTTCGGGCGAGAAGAGCTACATCAGCAACGGCACCATCGCCGACGTGCTGACGGTGTTCGCGCGCACCGGGACTGCCGGGGAAGGTGCGCGCGGCATCTCGGCGTTCATCGTGCGCGGCGATGATCCCGGCCTTTCGGTCGAGGAGCGGATCGAAGTGATCGCACCCCACCCGCTTGCCCGGCTCGGCTTTGGTGACGTCAAGGCCGAGCTTCTGGGCGAAGAGGGCGACGGCTTCCGGATCGCCATGCAGACGCTCAACCTGTTCAGGGTAACCGTTGGCGCGGCGGCCCTCGGTTTTGCAGTTCGCGCCCTCGAGGAAGCGCTGGGTTTCGCGGGCTCCCGCCGGCTTGGAAGCGGGATGCTCGCCGACAACCCGGTCACCCAGGAGCGGCTCGCCGAAATGGCCCTTGCAATCGATGCCTCGGCGCTGCTCGTCGCCCGTGCCGCCTGGCAGCAGGACAATGGATGGAACGACAACCGGCGCGCTGCTGCAATGGCCAAGCTCCATGCCACCGAGGAAGCGCAGAAGGTGATCGACATGGCGGTGCAGATGCATGGCGGCCTCGGGGTGACCAGAGGCTGCAAGGTCGAGGAGCTTTATCGCGAGATCAGGGCGCTTCGCATCTACGAGGGTGCAAGCGAGGTCCAGCGGATGATTATCGCCCGCGACCTGTTGAAGGAACGCGGCCAATGAAAAGCCTTCTTCCGCCCGGCTGGCCCCGGCCCAAGGGCTATTCCAACGGGATAAGCGCGACCGGCCGACTGGTCGTTACCGCCGGCGTCGTGGGCTGGGACGAGCATGAGCATTTCACGTCCAACACGCTCGCCGGCCAGTTCGAACAGGTGCTTTCCAATATCGTCGCAATCCTTGCAGCGGATGGCGCCGGGCCCGAACATCTGGTGCGGCTGACATGCTATGTCACCAGCATCGAGGCATATCTCGCCTCACTCCCCGAAATCGGCGCGGCTTGGCAGCGGGTCATCGGGCGCCATTATCCGGCGGTTGCGCTGGTCGAGGTGGTCCGCCTGGTCGAGCCCCAGGCCATGGTGGAGATAGAGGCAATGGCGGTGGTCGAGGAATGAGTTACGACTCTTTTGTTCAGGACCGGCTGCCAGGCGAAGACCAGCTCCCGGAGTTCCTGCTGCTCGACTATCCCGAGCGGATGAACTCGGCAGCCGAGCTGCTGAACTGCGGCCGGCCGGACGATCTCGCGGTCGTCAACGACCATGGCCGCTGGACCTACGCCGATCTCGACCGGTTCTCCGGGCGCATTGCCCGGCTGCTGGTTGAAGAAGAAGGGCTCGTTCCTGGCAACCGCGTGCTGCTTCGGGGGCCCAATGGCTATACGCTGTTCGCTGCCTGGCTGGGCGTTCTGAAGGCCGGCGGCGTCGCGGTGACGACCATGCCGCTGCTTCGCCCGGGCGAGATCGCGACGGTGATCGACCGGGCAAAGGTCAGCCACGCCATCGTCGACAGCCGCTTCATCGGTGATTTTCGCGAGGCCGTCGACCAGACCCGGTCGGTACGCCACCTCGTCAAATATGACGGCGATTATGGCAGGGGCGAGCTCGAGACGCGCTGCGCGCGACTGGAGCCGCTTGCCGCCGCCGACACCGGCCGGGACGATCCTGCACTGATCGCCTTCACCAGCGGCACGACCGGGGTCCCGAAGGGCTGCGTCCAGTTCCACCGGGATATTCTCGCGCCCTGCGACAGCTTTGCCGCGCGCCATTTCCAGATGGCTCCCGGCGACATCGTCATGACCAGCGCGCCGATCGCCTTCACCTTCGGCCTTGGCGCAACGCTGATGTTTCCGCTGCGGGCAGGCGCAGCCTGCGCAACCATCGAACAACCGTCCCCGCAGGCGATGACCGAGGCAATTGCCCGGCACAAGGTTACCCACCTTGCAACCGCCCCTACCGCCTACAAGGCCATGCTCTCCCAGCCGGGCCTCGGACAGGCGCTCGAGACTCTGAAGTCGTGCCTCTCGGCAGGCGAGCATTTGCCGCGGTCGACCTGGGAGGCATGGAAGGAAGGGACCGGCATCCCGATCGTCGATGGCATTGGCTCGACCGAGATGATGCACATCTTCATCGCCGAGAGCGGCGAGGACATCCGCCCCGGGGCTACCGGGCGCGCGGTACCGGGATATGTCGCTGCCGTTCTCGACGAGGATGGCCAGCCGCTCGAGGAGGGCGAAGGCAGGCTTGCCGTCAAGGGACCGACGGGCTGCCGCTACCTCGATGACAAGCGGCAGCTCGACTATGTCCAGGGCGGCTGGAACATTACCGGCGATACCTATCGCCGGGATGGCGACGGCTATTTCTGGTACGTCGCCCGGAGCGACGACATGATCGTGAGCTCGGGCTATAATATCGGCGCGCCCGAGGTGGAAAACGCGCTGCTGGCGCACCCCGCCGTCGCCGAGTGCGCCGTCGTCGGGGTCCCCTGTCCCGAGCGCGGCCAGAAGGTGAAGGCATTCATTGTCGCAGCCACCGGGACCGAGCCTGGCGACGCATTGAGCTCAGAACTCAAAAGTTTCGTGAAGGCAAATATTGCCCCTTATAAATACCCTCGCGAAATCGAGTTCGTCGACATGCTGCCGAAGACCGCAACCGGGAAACTCCGACGCGTCGAGCTGCGCAACCGCTAGCCTTTGCCAGCGGCAACGGGATCACGAAGACGTTTATTCGAACTCGATTATCAGCTGGTCCACTGCAAGGCTGTCGCCGGTCTTCGCGGCAATGGATTTCACCGTGCCTGCCTTTTCGGCGCGGAGAATATTTTCCATCTTCATCGCCTCGACCACTGCGAGCGGCTGGCCGACCTCGACCCGGTCGCCCTCGCCTACCTCGAGCCTCGTCAGAAGGCCCGGCATCGGCGCCAGGAGGAACCTGCTCATGTCGGGCGGCACCTTCTCGAGCATGTGCTTTGAAAGTTCCGCGACGTGCCGCGGCATGACCTGGACCTGGTGGGCGGCGCCTCGGGTCGTCAGCTTCCATCCGCGGCCATTCTTCGCTACCTGGACGATCCGCCCGCGACCATCCATGTTGGCCACCAGCAGCCGGTCGCCGGGAGTCCAGTCGCCGACCACGTCAATCGGCTCACGATCGTCGACGAATGCAAGGTTGCCGCCGTCATAGGGAGCGATCGTTACCGAGAAGAGCCGTGCCCCGGGCCCGGTGGAGGGCCCGATGCGGACGACCTGGGTCGGCTCGGGAAATACCGGGTCGCCGAGCTGGCCATCGATCAGCGCTGCCCTGGTATCCATGGTAAGCTGGACGATGGCAGCGAGTGCCGCGAGATCGGTCAGAAGGTCATCGTCCGCGGGCGCGCCGCTGAACCCTTGCGGATATTCCTCGGCAATGAACCCGGTGGTGAGCTCACCTGCCCTGAAACGCGGATGCTGCAGCAGCGCGGAAAGGAAATCGATATTGTCGGAAATGCCGTCGAGCTGGAACGCATCGAGCGCCTGGACAGCCTCGTCGATCGCCTGCTCGCGGGTCGGCGCCCAGCTGATCAGCTTGGCGATCATCGGGTCGTAGAACATGCTGATCTCGCCACCTTCGGTGACTCCGTCGTCGACCCTGATCACGCTGTCCTGGTCGCGGTGCTCCACCGGCGGGCGGTAGCTGGTCAGCCGTCCGGTCGACGGCAGAAATCCGCGGTAGGGATCCTCGGCATAGACCCTCGCCTCGATCGACCAGCCGTCCAGCTTCACCTCTTCCTGGCCGAAGGCGAGCTTCTCGCCGGCCGCGACACGGATCATCTGCTCGACGAGATCGAGGCCGGTGACTTCTTCGGTCACCGGGTGCTCGACCTGGAGCCGGGTGTTCATCTCGAGGA
>CAZQLI010000124.1:0-6040 GCA_964594145.1 uncultured Sphingomonas sp.
GGCCGGGCGGTCTCGTCGATTACGAGGTTCTCGCCAACCTCTTCCGTGACGGCCATCCCTACCAGCACGACACGATCGGCTCGATGGCCGACCTCGATTCAGCCTCGCTTCGCGACGTGAAGCAGTGGTTCATCGACAAATATGGCCCCAACAATGCCGTCCTGGTCCTCGCCGGCGATGTCAGCGCCGCCGAGGCCCGGCCACTGGTAGAAAAATATTTCGGTGCGATCCCGCGGGGGCCGGTCAACACGCCTGCCGCAGCGGACGTCCCGACCCTTGCAGCGCCGAAGTCGATCGTGATGAAGGACCGCGTTGCCGCGGTGCAGCTGCAGCGCCACTGGGCGGTCCCGGGCCTGCTCTCCGATCAGCTCGCGGCGCTCGACCTCGGCGGTTCGATCCTCGGCGGCCTTGCGAGCTCGAGGCTCGACCGGATCCTGGTGCGCGAGGAGAAGCTGGCGGTAGCGGTCAGCGCCGGCCACATGCCCTTCCACCGCGTCGGCCTCTTCCAGATCAACGTGACGGTAAAGCCGGGCGTTGACCCGGCGGTCGTCGACAAGCGGATGGACGAGATCATGGCAGACTATCTCGCCAACGGGCCGACCGAGGACGAGGTCCGCCGAGCCGCGACGCAGGATGTCGCGGGCCGGATCCGCGGGCTCGAGCAGGTTGGCGGTTTTGGCGGAAAGGCCGTCGCGCTGGCCGAGGGCGAGGTCTATGCCGACGACAGCGACTTCTACAAGAAGACGCTCGACGCCTATGCGTCGGTGTCTCCCCAGGAAATCCAGGCCGCGATGAAGCAGTGGCTGGGCCGGCCGGCGTTCAGCGTTCGCCTCGAGCCGGGCGATCGCCCGCCCTACGAGGAGGCGAAGGGTCCCAAGGCCGCCAAGGCCGACATGCCGAGCAAGAAGACGGTCCGGGCCAAGCCGGCAATCGGCCAGACGCCGCCGCTCGACTTCCCCGATGTCCAGCACGTCACCCTCTCGAACGGGGTCAAGCTGAGCTATGCCCAGCGGACGGCGGTACCGGTCACCACGCTTGCCCTGGCTTTTGATGCCGGCTTTTCGGCGGATGCCCCCAACGCGCGCGGCCTCCAGAACCTCACCCTCGGGCTTCTCGAGGAAGGCGCCGACGGCCTCACCAGCCAGCAGATCGCCGAGGAGCAGGAGCGGCTTGGAGCACAGATATCGGCAAGCGGCTCGGCAGACCGGTCCAACGTGACCCTGTCCGCGCTCACCGCCAATCTCGGCCCCTCGCTCGATCTCCTGGCCGACGTCGTCCAGCGGCCGGACTTCAGCACGGCCGAGCTGGAGCGGGTTCGCACGCAGACGCTGACGGCGATTTCGCAGGCCCAGAAGGAACCCAACTCGATCGCGGCCCGGGCGCTGCCCCCGCTGCTATATGGCGAGAACCACCCCTATGGGACGACCAGCCTCGGCGACGCCGCGGCGGTTACTTCCTTCACGCGTGACGACCTCGTCGGCTTCCACCAGCGCTGGCTGCGGCCGGACAATATGGAAATGTTCGTCGTCTCCAATCTCCCGCTGTCCGAGCTCCAGCCGCTGATCGAGGCCCGGCTTGGCAACTGGGCGCCGCCTGCGGTTCCAAAGGGCGTCAAGAGCTTCACTACTCCGCCGCAGCGGCCGGCCAAGGCGAAGATCGTCTTCATCGACCGTCCGGGCTCGCCGCAGTCGGTCATTCTCGGCGGCCAGCTCACCCCGGTCGATCCGTTCGGCGACGTCGTGCCCGTGAGCAGCGCGAACGACGTGCTTGGAGGCAACTTCCTCTCGCGGATCAACATGGATCTCCGCGAGACGAAGGGCTGGTCCTATGGCGTGCGCGGGTCGCTTGGCCTCAATGTCCACGCCGCTCCCTATATCGTGAGCGCGCCGGTTCAGGCCGACCGCACCGCGGATTCGATCAAGGCCCTTAGCGACCAGATCAGCGGCTTCCTCGGCAAGAAGGGCGTTACCGAGGAAGAGCTGCAGCGCACCATCGCCAACCTGTCCCAGCAGCTGCCGGGCAGGTTCGAAACCAGCCAGGCAGTGCTCGGCGCGATGATGAGCAATTCGCTCTATCGCCGGCCGGACAATTATTACGAGCTGCTCGCGGGCAAGTATCGCGCACTGACGCAGGCCGGTCTCGACCAGGCGATGCGCAGCGCCATCGATCCCAACAGCTTTACCTGGGTGGTTGTCGGCGACGGCGCGAAGGTGAAGCCGCAGCTCGACAAGCTCGGCCTGCCGGTCGAGGTGGTCGAGGCACGCTGAATGTCGCGGAGGGCGGCGGCCACGACGGTCGCCGCCCACCTAACGGCATGAAAAACCTGCCAGTTTGGAATAAAAGGTAACCGCCCTGAAAAGGGCGCCGTGCGAGATGCTCCTTCCTTTTCAAACGGGGAGTATCGCGTGGGTAAGGCGTTAGACCATCGGCAATTTCGATCGCCACTGGAGCAGTCACCGGCCTGGTCGCTGCTCGTCGAGGCCAGGCAGGCCCATGAGGCCCTCTTCCGCGAGATGGCCAGCTTCAACGAACTGACGATGGGGCCGGTACCCGACCATGCAGCGCTGGCAACGGCCCGCTGGCGCCTCAGCAATGCAAGCTTTCACCGGCGCACATTGTCGGCCCGGATCATCCAGTTCCTCGGCAGGCGGGCCGACATCAGTGTCTCAGAGGCGATCTGCGCCATGAGGTCTGCTGACGGCCAGATGATGCAGCGTTCGGCGGAGCATGTCCGGGACTGGACGGTCCAGGCGATCACCGGGGATTGGGAGGGCTATTGCAGGGCTTCCCGGGAGATAAGGGCCCATATGACCAATTATCTCTCGCTCGAGAGGGAAGTGATGTTCCCGCTGCTCCAGCGCCTCGCGGGAAGGAGCGCCTGACGGCGCGGCACTTAGCTGTCCTGGGTGAGGCGGGTGACGTGGCCCATCTTGCGGCCCGGCCGGGCTTCACCCTTGCCGTACAGGTGAAGACTGGCCCCTTCTTCCAAGAGGAAGGCGTGCCACCGGTCGATATCGGGGCCGATGAGATTTTCCATCGTCGCTCCGCCGTTGACCAGCGAAGGGTCGCCCAGCGGCAGCCCGCATATGGCCCGCAGATGCTGTTCGAACTGGGACGTCAGAGCGCCTTCGATCGTCCAGTGGCCGCTGTTGTGAACCCGCGGCGCAATCTCGTTGACGATCGCCCCGTCCTGGCTTGCGAAGAATTCCACGGTCAGCACGCCGACATGGCCAAGCGCTTCCGCGATGGCCCTGGCGGCGGCGATCGCGCCCGGTGCGAGCGAATCGATGCGCTGGCCGGCCGGGACAGTCGAATGTCTCAGGATGCCGTCGGAATGGTCGTTGCGGGTGAGCGGGAAGGCGCGGCATTCGCCGCTTGCCGCCCGGGCAAGAATGACGCTGAACTCGGCCTCGAACGCGATCCTCGCCTCGGCCACGGCCGGCTGGCGGCCGACGGCTTCCCAGGCTTCCTCGGCCCGTGCGGCGTCATCGGCCCAGGCCTGGCCCTTGCCGTCATAGCCATAGCGGCGGGTCTTGAGCAGGACCGGTGAACCAAGGGCGGCGATCGCATCGACGATATCGGCCGCGGAGTTGACCTCGCGCCACGGTGCTACCGCGACGCCGCACTGCTCGATGAAGCGCTTCTCGGCTGCCCGGTCCTGGGCGACTTCGAGGCTGCGGGTGGAAGGCGCAAGGAGGCCCTGCAGCACTTCCAGTGGTCCGACCGGGACATTTTCAAACTCGTAGGTGACGAGGTCGCACTGCTCGCCGAACCGCTTCAGGGCATCACGGTCGTTGAAGTCCGCGCGCGTGAAATGCGCTGCGACTTCGGCAGCGCAGGGCCGCTCGTGCGGGTCGAAGATGTGGCATTTATAGCCGAGCTGCGCCGCGGCCATCGCCATCATCCGGCCGAGCTGGCCGCCACCCAATATGCCGATGGTGGAACCAGGCGGCAGGCTCACTCAGGCTGCTCGGGTACGGAGTTGGTCTGTCGTTCGCGCCAGTCAGCGAGCCTCGAGGCAAGCGCATCGTCCCGGCCGGCGAGCATTGCCGCGGCGAACAGCGCGGCGTTGACGGCGCCCGCCCTGCCGATGGCCATCGTCGCGACAGGAACGCCGGAAGGCATCTGGACAATCGAGAGCAGGCTGTCGAGGCCCTTGAGCGCCTTGGTCTCGATCGGAACGCCGAGGACTGGAAGCTCGGTCATCGAGGCAGCCATGCCGGGAAGGTGGGCAGCCCCGCCGGCGCCGGCGATAATCGCCTTCAGCCCGCGGGCCACTGCCGACTGGGCATAGTCGTAGAGGCGCTTGGGGGTCCGGTGGGCCGACACGACGCGGACTTCATGGGCAACGCCCAGCGCGTCGAGAGTTTCGCTGGCATGGCGCATCGTTTCCCAGTCGGAACTACTGCCCATTATGATTCCGACCAGCGGATCGGCCATTTGCAAATTCCTCAACGCCTCCAGGAAAGGGCGGCTTAAAGGCCTGATGCGACTGGTGCAATCCGGCACAATCGCAGGATTGGGAATCCACATTGCGCTTGATTTGGGTTAAGCGACTCCGGGAATAGCGGGGGCTATGTCATGCACGATGTCGCACTGGAACGGCGCGACCCGGTAGAGTTGCTGGAAGAAATTACGCGTTTGCGGGCTGAAGTGACGCGACTCGAGACAAAGGTCGCCGAGCTGGACATGCTTGCGCATCGCGACCCGCTGGTGCCGGTCGCCAACCGCCGCGGCATGCTTCGGGAACTGGAAATCATGATCGCGCGGCACGAGCGGCACGATATTCCGGCTGCCATGCTGTTCGTCGACCTCAACGATCTCAAGATCCTGAACGACGAGTTTGGCCACATGGGCGGCGATGCCGCGCTGGTCCATGTCGCCGAGAAACTGCTCGCCGGCACAAGGGCCAATGATTTCGTTGCCCGGCTGGGCGGCGATGAATTCTGCGTGCTGCTCGACCATGCCGACGAGAAGAGCGCGCTCGAGACGGCCCAGCGCCTGGTCGACAGCATTGCCTGCGAGGATTTCCTGTTCGAGGGTACCCCGCTTCCGATGTCGGTCGCGATCGGGATGACCCTGGTCGAGCGCGGCGACACGCCGGCGACGATCCTCGCGCGTGCCGACAAGGCCATGTACCGGGTGAAGGCAGCCGCCTGACCTCGCGGGCCAGGGCCCCTTGGAAGCGGGCCCCTTTCCTAGCGCTCGCTCAGATAATAGCGGTCCGCGACGGAAAGCTCGTCGGTCAGTTCATAGATGATCGGCTGGCCGGTCGGGATTTCCAGTCCGACGATGTCGTCGTCGGCGATGGCCGACAGATGCTTTTCCAGCGCCCGCAGCGAATTGCCATGGGCCGAGACGAGGATGCGCTCGCCGCGGCCCAGCGCCGGGGCGATTTTCGAGTCATAATAGGGAAGGACCCGGGCAATCGTGTCCTTGAGGCTCTCCGAGGACGGGATTTCAATCCCCTCGTAGCGGCGGTCGCCGGCGAGATTATAGGGGCTTTCCCTTTCCAGGGGCGGCGGCGGGACATCAAAGGAACGGCGCCAGATCTGGACCTGTTCGGCGCCGACCCTGTCGATCATTTCCTGCTTGTTGAGGCCGGTAAGGCCGCCATAATGGCGCTCGTTCAGCCGCCAGTCCTTGTCGACCGGGAGCCACAGCGACTTCAGCTCGTGGAGCACCAGGTGCAGCGTTCTGATCGCCCGCGTCTGGAGCGAGGTGAAACAATGGTCGAACTCGAAGCCCTTCTCGGCGAGGAGCCTACCGGCAGCGCGCGCCTCGGCAATGCCCTTCTCGCTGAGGTCGACGTCCCACCAGCCGGTGAAACGATTCTCGAGGTTCCACTGCGACTGCCCGTGGCGGAGAAGGACCAGCGTCGGCATCAGGCCTCCACCTTCTCCCCGGCGAGTGCAGCCGTCTTCGCCTTCTTCAGTTCGGGAAGGATCGCGTGGAGCGCATCGAGGCAGGCGCCGGCGAGATATTTCGACCGCTCCGGCGACCAGCCGTGCCGCGGGTCGGGGTGGTTCGCGTCGTCCTT
>CAZQLI010000125.1:0-5961 GCA_964594145.1 uncultured Sphingomonas sp.
ACCGAGTCCACGATGTCGTGGATGTTGGAGCGCACCGACTGTGGGGTGATGCCGTTGGCTTCGTTATAAGCCAGTTGCTTTTCGCGGCGGCGGTTGGTTTCGGCAAGGGCGCGTTCCATGGAGCCGGTTTCGCGGTCGGCGTAGAGGATCACCTTGCCGTCGACGTTGCGCGCGGCGCGGCCGATGGTCTGGATCAGGGAGGTTTCCGAGCGCAAAAAGCCTTCCTTGTCGGCGTCGAGGATGGCGACGAGGCCGCATTCGGGGATGTCGAGGCCTTCGCGCAGGAGGTTGATGCCGACGAGGACGTCGAAGGCGCCGAGGCGGAGGTCGCGGATGATCTCGATGCGCTCGATGGTGTCGATGTCCGAATGCATGTAGCGCACGCGAATGCCCTGCTCGTGCATGTATTCGGTGAGGTCTTCCGCCATCTTCTTGGTGAGCACGGTGACGAGCGTGCGGTAGCCGTCGCGGGTGACGCGATGGATCTCGTCGACGACGTCGTCGACCTGGGTCTTGGCGGGGCGCACCTCGACCGGCGGATCGGTGAGGCCGGTGGGGCGGATGACCTGTTCGGCGAAGACGCCGCCCGCCTGCTCCATCTCCCAGGCGCCGGGGGTGGCCGAGACGTAGACGGTCTGCGGGCGCATGGCGTTCCACTCCTCGAAGCGGAGCGGGCGGTTGTCCATGGCCGAGGGGAGGCGGAAGCCATATTCGGCGAGGGTGGCCTTGCGGCGAAGGTCGCCGCGATACATGGCGCCGAGCTGGCCGATGGTGACGTGGCTCTCGTCGATGAAGACGAGGGCGTTGTCGGGGAGATATTCGAACAGGGTCGGCGGTGGCTCGCCGGGCTTGCGGCCGGAGAAGTAGCGCGAATAGTTCTCGATGCCGGCGCACGAGCCGGTGGCCTCCATCATCTCGAGATCGAAGAGGGTGCGCTGCTCGAGGCGCTGCGCTTCGAGGAAGCGGCCGGCGCCGTTGAGCTCCTGCAGGCGCGCGGCGAGCTCGGCCTTGATGCCGCGGATGGCGCCGGTGATGGTGGCGCGCGGGGTGACGTAGTGACTGTTGGCGAAGATGCGGACGAAGAGGAGGTCGGAGCTCTTCTTGCCGGTGAGGGGATCGAACTCGACGATGGATTCGATCTCGTTGCCGAACAGGGTGATGCGCCAGGCCGCGTCCTCATAGTGGGCAGGGAAGAGCTCGATGGTGTCGCCGCGGACGCGGAAGGTGCCGCGCACGAAGCCGGTGTCGCCGCGCTTGTATTGCAGATCGGTCAGCGAGCGGAGGAGGGCGCGCTGGTCGATGGACTGGCCCTTGCGCAAATCGAAGGTCATGGCGGTGTAGTCCTCGACCGAGCCGATGCCGTAGATGCAGCTCACGGAGGCGACGATGATGACGTCGTCGCGCTCGAGCAGGGCGCGCGTCGCGGCGTGGCGCATCCGGTCGATCGCCTCGTTAACGCTCGACTCCTTCTCGATATAGGTGTCGGTGCGCGGGACATAGGCTTCCGGCTGGTAATAGTCGTAATAGCTGACGAAATATTCGACGGCATTTTCCGGGAAGAAGTTCTTGAACTCGCCGTAGAGCTGGGCCGCCAGTATCTTGTTGGGCGCAAGGACCAGGGCGGGCCGTTGCAGCGTGTCGATGACCTTGGCCATGGTGAAGGTCTTGCCCGAGCCGGTAACGCCGAGAAGGACCTGGCTGACCTCGCCCGCGTCGCGAATGCCCTCGACCAGCTCGGCGATCGCCTGGGGCTGGTCCCCCGCGGGCTCATAGTCCGATCGAAGCGTGAATTTCCTGCCGCCCTCGGCCTTTTCCGGCCGTTGCGGCCGGTGGGGTACGAAGGTCTCGCCGGTATCCGGCTCGGCCAGCGATGTACGGATCTGAATCGCCATGGGGCATGATATAGGGCCGCTGCAGCGGCGGGCAATTGATGGCGTGGACTGGCGGGGCGCTTATGTCGGGTTTTGACGGGGACAGGGGTGCGTTGACCTGCTGGCTGTGCGCCCGTCCGCTTGGGCGGCGAAAGGAATGGCACCATCCGACGCCAAGGAGCCGGGGCGGCCGCGACAGGGTCGCAGTCCATCCGATCTGCCACCGGACGATCCATGCCTGGTTCAGCAACTCCGAGCTGGAGCGGGCCGGGAGCAGCCCCGAAGTCATCAGGGCCGATCCGGCAATTGCCCGGTTTCTTTCCTGGATTGCCAACAAGCCTCCCGACTTTCACGCACCGACCCGCCGCAAAGGCTGATTGCAAAGCGACGCCATCGCCATATGGTGGCAGGCAATGGCCTGGCGCCGTCAAACTGGGGGGAAAAGTCAATGAAGCGGATGATCCTGGCACTGCCGCTGGTGCTGCTCGCGGCCTGCGGAAGCGAGCCCAGCGTCGACATGGAAAATGTCACTGCCGGCGAAGTCGCCGAGGAAATGCGCCGCCAGGGGGGCGAGGAAGAGGCGTTCGTCAATCCGGGCAAGTGGCGGCAGACCGTAACCCTGCTCAAGATCGACGCGCCCGGCATGCCGCCCGAAGCCAAGCAGATGATGCAGAAGGCCATGGACCAGGCAAAGGTCAACGATGTTTGCTTGACGCAGGAACAGGCGCGAAGCCCCCGGGAGGATTTTTTCGCCGGGGCCGACCAGAATTGCCGGTATGAGCATTTCAAGTGGGGCGACGGGAAAATCGATCTCAAGCTGAACTGCAAGCACAGCAACGCGATCCAGACGATGACGATGACCGGGAACTACGAACCCGACAGCTATACGATGACCATGGACATGGCCAACCAGGGCGGTGGTGACGCGGTGATGACGATGACAATGAAGGTCGACGCCGAGCGCGTGGGTCCATGCGACGGCGACGAGAAGGTCCAGGTCGGAAACTAGGGAGGGGAATCAAGATGAGATTGCCGAAACTGATGGCAATGGCCGGCCTCGCCGCGGCCCTGGCTTCGTGCGGTGGCGAGCAGAAGGCCGAACCCGCGGCCGAGGGGCCACCCGCGACCCTGCCGGCTGGCCTTTACGAGATGAGCTCGGAAGTGATCCAGCTCGCCTCTACCGACCGGACGACGCCGGCAACAAGCCTCAAGCAGGGTGACAAGCTGGTGACCAGGGCCTGCGTTGCTGCCGAAGGAATGCCCGAGCCTGCAATGTTCGCCGAGGACGGCGACACCTGCCAGATCAAGAACAGCTATATCCGCAGCGGCCGGATGAGCGTCCAGCTTAGCTGCAAGCGGCCCGGCAAGAGCGGTGACGTGATGCCGGCCATGATGGGCAGCTTCACCAAGGACGGCTTTGAAGGCGAGATCACGACGCTCACCTATTTCATCGAAGACGGAGACTATCGGGTTACCCGTGAAGTCACGGCGAAGCGTGTCGGCGATTGCCCGCCAGCGGATGCGGAAGCGCCGCCGGCCTGATCTCCTGGCCGGCGAACCAACGCCTTCCTTACCTGCCCGCGCTTCGTCCAGGCGGCACGGGATGCGACCGGGCGCGCATGAAGCCGAGGGTGAGGATCGATGAAACGGCTGATCTTCCTCCCGCTGCTGCTCGCCGCCCTGTCGGGTTGCGCGGGCATGGGCCCAGCTGCATTCCGGCCGGCCGAGGCAGGGGTCGCATTCAGCGGGAATGGCGAAATCGGGTCCTGGGCCGAGGGTCTGGCAGACCCGGCATCCGGCCGGCTCGTCACTCCGGACGATCCCGTCCGGATTGCCTCTGTCAGCAAGACGGTCGTCGCCATCGGCGTCATGAAGCTGGTCGAGGAGGGGCGGCTCGATCTCGACCGGGACGTCGCTGATTATCTCGGCTGGCGCCTCCGGAACCCGGCTTTCCCGGCCAGCCCGGTCACGCTCCGCCAGCTTCTTTCCCATACATCGAGCCTTCGCGACGGCGATGATGCCTATGTCATCCCGCTTGGGCGGTCGCTCCGCGGGGAGCTCGCCAATGGCGGCCCATGGGACGTGGCGCACGGTCCGGGGGAAGCCTATTTCAGCTATGCCAATTTCAACTTCCCGGTGATTGCATCGGTGATGGAGCGGGTGACCGGCGAGCGTTTCGACCGCTGGATGCGGCGGGAGATACTGGAACCGGCCGGCATCGACGCCTGCTTCAACTGGCCGACCTGCAGCGGCGATGCGGTTTCGAGGGCGGTGGTCCTGACGGCCGATGGGAAGGCACTGCGCGACGATCTTGCCGGCAGGCGCCCCGAATGCCCGGTGGTGGCAGACGAGAATGGAGGCTGTGACCTCGGCCGCTTGGTACCGGGCGAAAATGGTGCGCTCTTCTCGCCCCAGGGAGGCCTACGCGTTTCGGTACGGGGGCTGGCGCGCATCGGCAGGCTTCTGCTTGGCGGCGGCGCCATCGATGGCACGCGCATCATATCGGAGCGATCGGTCGGGGAAATGCTCCGGCCGGCCTGGCGGTTCGACGGGAATAATGGCTCCCGGCTCGGGGAAAGCCGCGGCATATGCAGCTACGGCCTTGCCATGCGTCAGCTGTCTTCCTCCCGGCGCTGCGCCGACGACCCTGAAGGCAAGGGCCGAGGCTGGCTCGGGCACGCCGGTGATGCCTATGGCCTGCGCTCGGGCCTGTGGCTCGATCGCGAGCGGGGCGTTGGCATCGCCTATTTCGTCACTGGTCTCGGCGACGACCCGCCGCGCGGGAAAAGCAGCTTCAGCGCGGCCGAGGAGCGGGCCTTCAACCGCACTGCGGCCCTCCTGCCCTAGCACGCCTTTCCAAAGGACGCGCCTCCTCCGCAGTCCGGCCAGATTTGGCAGCTTCCGGTGATGCTTCCCGGCGGAACCCGATCGGCGGGCACGAGTTGATGGGCAGCCCGTGGAGCGGGGCATCGGGGCAAGGATTTTCCTTGAAGGAGAGCCTCGGTGCGTACTTCGATTTTTCCAGCAATCTGCGGCCTCGCGCTGCTCGGAACTGCTGCCTGTTCCGATTATGACCGCGAAGGCGACAACGCCTATGAAACCGCCAATGCCGAAGGCAGCGCGACCGACTATGCCTCCGAAGGCGCGACGTCGGACTGGCCCGAAGGGACAAGGATAATCGTCGAGGACGGCGTAACCTACCGGGTCGAGCCCGGCGGTACACGGATCAGGCTGGGCGAGACCGATAGCCGTATCGTGGTCGAGGACGGGATCAGCTACCGCGTCGACCCCGACGGAACCCGGGTCAGGATAGACCCCAGCGGCGCGGAGATCCGGGTCGACAGCGGCCGGATCGAAGTCGACCCGCTGCCGGGCGAGGACCGCTCGGTCGAAGTCAATAATCAATAGATTTCACCGCCGTTTCGCACGCATTTCGGCGGTGAGGAGCGGGGGCGGCCGTGCCCGGCCGTTCCCGCTCACCAGCTTGCTCTTCGCGGGTCGTTGCCGGCGGGCCACAGCCCCCATGAGGTGGCCGACAAATTTCCGCGAATTTTAATTTAACCCTTGCTTCCCGCGCGGATTGAGACACAATATGTTGATTACGCGCTGGGGGTACGCTCAATCTATTGTGGTTGAGACGGAAGACTATTATCTTCCGTGTGCGTCCGCTCGTGCCCTGTGGATATCGGGGAACGAGCCTTAAAAAACCCCCCTGGCGCGTGTTTTTGAGCTAGTCTCGGCGCCATGGCACCGAGTCGAACAGATGTAGAACAGGCCGTCGCGGAACGGCCGGAGGGACGGGGAAGAGCGATGGATTTTGCGACCACGAGCGAAGTAGGCTCCGAAGACGTAACGGTCACCGAAACCAAGCGCGACAGCAAGACGGTCGACGCGAAGCGCTTTGACGTGGAAATCGACTCGACGCGCGACGATCTCCTGACCGAGTTCGGCAAGGAAACGCTTCGCGACCGCTACCTCCTTCCTGGGGAAAGCTACCAGGACCTGATTGCCCGTGTCGCCGCGGCCAATGCCGATGACGCTGCCCACGACCAGCGGGTCTACTACTATATCTCGCGGCTGTGGGTCATGC
>CAZQLI010000126.1:0-5933 GCA_964594145.1 uncultured Sphingomonas sp.
ATCAGATTTTTGGTGATGCAACCATCCAAACAGAGGCATCGTGCTTTCGAGTCTGATTGACGTTGCGTGGTACGATCGGGGTGCTGGATCAATAGCAAGCGACCGAAATTATCGCAAAATCAACCTTTTAGCGATACAGTTCGAATCCCGCCTCAGAAATCTAACTAAGGCATTTAAATCATTGAATAACTCAATAAAATTATATTGTGGGATAGATCGTGGTATCGCAGTCATCGGGACTCAAAAAATAGCTATTACTACAACGACTTAGCGGCGTAGATAGAAGCCCACCCTCTCCGCCAATTGGCTAATCACCCACATCCACCGCGATTTAGAAAATCTAACGATCTCAAGGCGTTAGACCGATTCGCGTTTTCACAAATCCAGGCCGATCCACCGGCAACCAATTTTCCCTGTGGCTCTCGCGACACCGAGGCTCGATGCGCTCGATCTCGAAGGGGCCTCCCGCTCCAGCCCAAAAAGGAAGGGCATTTCGCGCCCATGCCCTACCGTGAGGTCGCTGCCTTCATGAGGCGGCTTCGGGAGCGGGAGAGCTTCAGCCGGCTAGCCCTCCATTTGGCTCCACATTCGAGGCGCATCTGTCGATGCGTCATCGGAGTGCCCACTTCCTTGCGCAGTTGGCGACATGCTGCTGGATCCCGCTTACGAGCCGGTCGAGGATAGCGTGATCGAGCTGCTCCTCGCGCATTTGGGTGCGGATCGCCTCGGCAGCGTCAGGCAGCCGCGCGATCAAATTCTCTACGCCTTCGGCAACCTCGGCCTTTTCGAGACCGATATCTTCTGAAAGCGTGTCCCAGCTGTGCGCGGCGATATCGCGAAACCGGTATTTGCCGCCAAGCTTCATCGCCAGCCTGATGCGCATCGGATCGAAGTCGTCGTAAGGAAAGATGCTCGCCATATCGTAGAGCGGCGCAAGGCGCACGCGGCCGCCGGTACCTATGAGGATCGAATAGTTCTTGGCGTGCGCGTCGGTTCCACCGATCAGCCAGTTGAAGGCGATGGCGCGCACGAAGGTGTCGACATCATCGCGCGGCTCGCTCGAACTCTCACGGAGCAGTTCGACGATGCGGTTGACGCCGGGGCCGCCCTCATTCTCGTATTTCTTCGTCGGCGGCACACCTGCTGCCTGGCACATGTCTTCCTGATGGATGCGCACAATGCCCCGATCGGTGGCTTGCCGATCATAGCGCTCGACGACGAAAGCGATTTCGTCAGCGAAGCGAACAACTCTGGAAGTCGCCGCAGGCAAGCCCAGGCTGCGGGCAAGCGCGAGACAGAAATGCTCGTTCTCCGCGTGTCCATCGAAGGCAGGGCTGGGCGGCTTGAGAATATGGGTGGTGGGGGTGCGGCCGCTCGGCACCCCCCAGCGAGCGCCCTGGTAAAGGAGGGCCGTCTTGGGCTGAGCCCCCGCGAGGCTGAACTGTCCGGTGTCGGCAGGCCGGCGCCAGGCCGACTGATCCTCGCGCAGGGCGCGCAGGCGTCCGGCTATGTCGGACTCGTCGATCCAGGCGATCTCGCCGGCGCCGCCATTCAGGACGGCGTCGAGACGCTCGGGACGGACGAATTGGACCGCTCCGGCGCAATCCTCGCCGACATTGGCAATCAGCGCGAAGGCATTGCGCGGCGAGACCTGAAACTTCTTCGCCCAGCGGTCGAGCACAAGTTCGTTGTCGGGAAGAAGTCCCCAAATGAAGGCGTCGATGCGATCATGCGGGTGCTCGCGTGCCGCCAGCGGCATCGACAGGGACAGGGGATAAGCGCCCCGCGTGTCGCGCCAACGCTCATCGTAGCGGAAGCTCAGTCGCGCACGCCTGTCCCTGGTCACCGTGCCGATCTGCCGGTTCGAAAGGAGGACTATAAGCTCACTCGTCATGGTAGCGGCCGCTTGGCATTGCGGACGATCGCATCGATGTCGATGAAATCGAGACGGTCAGCTCCGGTCCCGGCGGGCTTCCCATCGCTGTCTATTGCGACGGTGAGGCCGAGGGCCTGGAGGGCCTTGAGAATGAGTCCGACCTCGGCTCGAGGCTTGCCGCGCTCCACTTCTACGACCCAGCGCCGGTTGACACCGATCCTTTGAGCCAGGTCTGCCTGATCGAGTTTCTGTTGTTTGCGCCGGTCGCGGATCAACGCGCCAATGTCGCGAGGCGTTCGAATAAGCACCCGATCCTCCTATGTTACCGTTCCCTCACTTGGTACCTATGATAGCGATCGATCACTTTGTAAATAAGTTACCGCTCGATCACAATCGTAAAATGAGATCGAACGCTCGCATAGGGCTCCTTTGGCAAGGCAGCCAGGCAATGGGTCATCATGGACCGGCAGTTTCGACGGCGCCGAAACGCACCCGAGGATGGGAGTAGAGACCCGTAGGCGGGCAGCCTGTATTCCAACTGGGCCAGACATTGGGTTGGGCCTTCGATCGGGGAAATCAGCTCCTGTCGGCTAACGATGTTCGCCAGGACACGATCACTGCCGAAGGTCGGCCCTTTGCCGGGATCACGAGCTACCCCAGTGCCTGAGGCTTCAGCTTAACTCGGCTCCCGAGCGGAAACACGTCGCCCGACCAGCGTCCCCTTTGAGCCCGCCTTCTCGAGCTTGAACTCCATTTCCGGATGGAGCTGCTTCCACTGGCGGGCGACCAGACGTTCGCCTGGGCGGGCAGCATCGTCGAGAAGCACGACCCCACCTGGAGAAAGCAGCCGGAACAGATGTTCGGCTGCCCCCCGAGTGAAGGGATGCACGGTCCAGGGCGGACCGTCGACGACCATCAGATCAATGCCCGGCTCGATGGGCCCCGTGTCGTACCAGAGGCCTGGCCATCCGTTGGGGCTCTCGGCAAGCGATGCATGGCGAAGGTCGGCATCAAGGCCATGATCTCCCAGCCACTTACGCGTCTCGACCACGAAATCGCGATGTTGGTCGAAGCCGAGATGCTCTCCTCCTCCCCATTTCCGGAGCGAGGCCGCGATCACCAGTGAGGTCGCACCAATGCCAAATTCCACGACCCTACGGGGCCGATGCTGTTCGATCGTGTCGGCAATCAGGTTCAATAGGCCGGTGTCCGCCTTCCACGAGCCGAGGTTCGGAAGCGCATCAGAAGGCATGTCGATGCGCTCCAGCAATCTTGCCTTTTCAGCTTTCGTTCCGCCGTCGAGGCTTCGAAGGAGCCAGGGCCAGGTAAAGGTCGCAAAACATGCCACCGCCGCCACGTCCCACGGGTTGCGGGGGTTGTCGCTATCGGCGCGCGCCAGCATGGCCGTGGTTTCGCGAGTTGTCATACTGGTCCTCATCTTTTTTTCGGGCTGGAGACTCCCCCTAGACACGCCGGAGCGGCAATCGTTCCGCGCGGCTGGCCCGGCGACCGAGGATATGAAGCGAGGCTGCGGTGGGACGCCATGACCTGAAACGGCGACATCGGGCCGGGTAAGGGCGCAACAGCGCGTGACGCCGGCAGGATCCCCGTCTAGTTGGAAAGGCCGGGCGACGGTTGATGATCATTGGGCTTGGACTGCAGATGTTGGTTAGCTTCCTTCTGGCATTGGCGAATGTCTCCAGTCCGGCAGTCGACAAGGCGGCGAGCGAAAGCGCGCGGAGGGCGGTTTCGGCGGCCGCCGGCATGGCGCTGCAGGGGCGAATGAGCGAGGCGATCCCCCTATTGAACGCAATCCCTGAAGCCCAGCTCGGTGCAAAGGACAGGCAAGTCCGCCAGTGCATGCTCGAGAGGTTCGGAGCCGGGTCTACTCCGCCGGGGCCGTCCGCCGACGGCGATCTCGTTCACCGGGCAGCCGCGACTTACCAGGCCTATTGGTGGTCGGCGCTTACCCGGCCAAACCAGCTGGAAAAGGCGGAAGCCGAGCTGACGCGGCGCCTTCGGCGACTGCTCGCGCTACCCGCCGGCGCTCCCTGGAACGAGGTTGAAAAGCGCCTCCACGACAGGCTTGCCGCAGACGGGGTCCGGGCATTGGCCGGGAGGACTCCGCCATTTCTTGAGTTCATGGCCTGGAAAACGGAAACCGTGGAAGAACGTGACGTGCCGCTGCCGGAGGCCGCTCACCAGATCCAGGTGAAATTCCTGAATGGCTTTGCGAGCCTCGGCTGGTCAGCCTACGCGACGTGCGAGCATAGTTTCACCGGGGGCTGGGTCCAGTCCGACGGGATCTACGCGGTCGAGCCCGGCTGGAAGAGCCTTGCCGACGAGAGTTTCCGCATCAGCTTTCTTGCGCATGAGACCCAGCATTTTGCAGACAGGGCGCGGTTCGGCGACCTTGATTCCTGGATCCTCGAATATCGGGCAAAGCTCGCCGAGCTCGCGATGGCCACCACCTCACTTCCGCGGCTCCTCGACAAGTTCCAGTCCAGCCAGGGAGATGATCCGGCAGTTCCGCATCCCTACGCCAACCGGCTCGTCCTTCGACATGTCCGCGAATTGACAGGCCTGGCCGACGATGCCGAACTGTCCGGAACCGACGCAGGCATTGTCAGGCAAGCCGCCCTTCGGCTGCTGCTCGAGGATTCAGCGAGCCGGGATCGGCCGAAGTAACTGATCGGGGGGCTCGAGGAGCGTCCTTGGCTCAATCCGCTGTTTCCGCAGCGCTCACCCGAAGCATCGCGAGCGCCGCAAGGCCCATCATCGCTGCTGCGAATGCCATCGTGTAAATGGGCTCGGTCGGAAACCAGGCCTTCATGATCGAACCCATCACCGTCGACACGAGAAGCTGGGGGACGACGATGAAGATGTTGAACAGTCCCATGTAGATGCCAAGCTTCGATTGCGGGAGGTTCGAGGCGAGGATCGCGTAGGGCATCGCGAGGATCGAGGCCCATGCAATCCCGATCCCGATCTCAGCCAGGACCAGCTGCTGCGGGTCGGTAAAGAAGAAAAAGCTGGCATAGCCGGCTGCCCCGCAAAGCAGGCAGGCAAGGTGGGTGCGAGCCTTGCCGATCCGCCGGGCGAGGACTGGCAGGATGGCGAGCGCCGTAATGGCGGCGACTCCATTATAGATGGCGAAAAGAACGCCGACCCAGTTGCCGGCTTCCTGGTAGGCGCTGCTCTGCGCGTCGGCCGACCCGAAGAAATTCTGGGCAACGACCGGCGTCGTGTTGATCCACATGATGAACAGCGCCGACCAGCTGAAGAACTGCGCGACCGCGAGGCGCTTCATTACCGGCGGCATGCCCGAGAAGTCGCCAACGATATTGGCGAGCATGTTCGTGTCCTTGCCGGCCCTCGCCATCGAGATGGCTGCGAGCTGGGCGAGGCCATAGCCGATGAGGAGACCGCCCAGGAGGTACATCTCCTTTTCAAGGGCAAACTCGTAGACGGCGAGGAGGACAAGAAGTCCCGCGGCTATCCACGGGACGCTGCTTCCAGGCCCCCGCGCTGCAAGCGCCCGGACGGCCGGTGGCGAGCCCGTCGCTTCCGTCTCGCCGTTGAATGCCCTCAGTTGCTCCGGCGAATATTCGCGCGTCGAGACGACCGTCCACAGTACCGCGAGGAACAGCGCGGCGCCGCCAAACCAGAAGGCGTATCGGACCGTGTCCGGGATGCCGCCGCCCGGTGCCTGGTTGGACACTCCAAGCTGCTCCGCCGCCCAGGGGAATATGGACCCGATCACCGCGCCGAGCCCGATGAAGGCGGTCTGGACTGCGTAGCCGGCGGTATGCTGCTCCTTGTGGAGCATGTCGCCGACGAATGCCCGGAAAGGCTCCATCGAGATGTTGAGGCTGGCATCGAGGGTCCAAAGGAGAATCGCCGCAAACAGCAGGACGTCGGCCAGCGGCATCAGGAACAGCGAGAGCGCAGCGAAGACTGAGCCTACAAGGAAATAGGGCCGCCGCCGCCCCAGCCGCCCAAGCCAGGTGCGGTCGCTGAGATGTCCGACGATCGGCTGCACCAGCAGTCCGGTGAG
>CAZQLI010000127.1:0-5895 GCA_964594145.1 uncultured Sphingomonas sp.
CCTTACAATTTGCAGCTTGGCGGAGACCTGTTCCGGCCCGAGGGCGGCAAGGTCGATGCCTGCGACGACGACTGGGACAAGTTCGAGAGCCTTGCCGCCTACGACGATTTCACCCGCGAGTGGCTTGCCGAGGCGCGGCGGGTGCTCAAGGACGACGGCACGATCTGGGTCATCGGCAGCTATCATAATATCTACCGGGTCGGCTCGCTGCTCCAGGACGCCGACTTCTGGATCCTGAACGACATCGTCTGGCGCAAGGCCAATCCCATGCCCAATTTCCGGGGCACGCGCTTTACCAACGCCCACGAGACGCTGATCTGGTGCGCCAAGGACGAGAAGGCGCGCTACACGTTCAACTACCGCGCGATGAAGGCGCTCAACGACGACCTGCAGATGCGCTCGGACTGGGTGCTTCCGATCTGTTCGGGTTCCGAGCGGGTCAAGGACGACGCGGGCGACAAGGCCCACCCGACCCAAAAGCCGGAATCGCTGCTTTACCGGGTACTGCTGGCCTGCACCAAGCCGGGCGATGTCGTGCTCGACCCCTTCTTCGGCACGGGGACGACCGGGGCCGTTGCCCGCCGGCTCGGCCGCCGCTGGATCGGCATCGAGCGCGAGCGAAACTATGTGAAAGTGGCGCTGCAGCGGATCGAGGCCACCTTGCCGCTCGACGAAAGCGCCATGACCGTCATGGCCGACAAGCGCAGCCAGCCGAGGGTCGCGTTCGGGCTGCTGGTCGAAAGCGGGATGGTTCCTCCCGGCACGCTCCTCACGGATTCAAGGCGACGCTGGTCGGCGAGCGTCAACGCGGACGGGTCGATCTCCTGCGAAGGCAACGCTGGCTCGATCCACAAGGTCGGCGCCGCGCTGCAGTCGGCCCCGTCCTGCAACGGCTGGACCTTCTGGCACGCGGAGATTGAAGGAAAGCTCGAGCCGATCGACGTGCTGCGCCAGAAGCACCTGGCAGCGCTCTAGGCCGATGCGCACGCTGGTCCGGCCAACCGGCTTCGTCGATTCTCCCTTTGGCCACGACGGAAAGGTCGCGCGCCTCGCCGGGGGGCTGAACTGGTTCGGCCTTGTCGAGCTGGTCCATGTCGAGGGCAGCAGGCGTGTCTCCTCGGAAATCGTGCCGGTCGAGGGGCTCGAGGATCGTCTCGACGAGGCGATGGCTGCCGACTGGGCAAGGCTGACCGGCGCTCGCCCACCGCTGGTGATGGGCGAGCGAACCATTCGCCTCGACCAGCCCCAGGTCATGGGGATCATCAACGCCACTCCCGACAGCTTCTCCGACGGCGGGTCCTATGGCGATGCGCCTGCAGCAGCCGAGGCCGGCGCGAGGATGGCCGCGGCGGGCGCTTCGCTCGTCGATGTCGGCGGGGAATCCACCCGGCCCGGTGCGGCCACGGTCTGGGAAGGCGACGAGATCGAGCGCGTTGTCCCGGTTATCCGCCAGCTGGTCGCCGGCGGTACGGCGGTCTCGATCGATACCCGCAAGGCCGTGGTGATGGAGGCAGCGCTCGGCGCTGGTGCAGGCCTCGTGAACGACGTCTCCGCGCTGACCTTCGACCACCGGTCGATCGAAGTTCTTGCGTCCGGCGATGCGCCGGTGGTGCTGATGCACCACAAGGGCGACCCGCAGACCATGCAGAAGGACCCGCGCTACGAGGACGTGCTGGTCGAGGTATATTCCTGGCTGGAAGAGCGGATCGATGCCTGCGAGGCGGCCGGGATTGGGCGCGATCGCATCCTAGTCGATCCCGGCATCGGATTTGGGAAGACGGTTGCGCATAACCTCGAGTTGATGAACGGACTGGCCGTCTTCCACGGGCTTGGCTGCCCGCTGGTCGTCGGCGCCAGCCGCAAAAGGATGATCGGCGCGCTTTCCAACGAGGCTCCTGCCGACCAGAGGCTCGCGGGTAGCATCGCCCTCGCACTGAAGGCGGTCGAGCAGGGAGCGCAGCTCATCCGGGTCCACGACGTTCCAGAGACGGTCCAGGCGCTGAAGATCTGGCGCGGCCTGAGAGACGCCGCGCTTACGCCGAAAATGTCCTGAAGGAGCGTGAAGCCGCTCAGGCGGCGGTGTCGATCCCGAGCTCGCCGAGCTTGCGATAAAGGGTCGAGCGGCCGATGCCGAGCCTTCTTGCCACCTCGGTCATCCGGCCACGGTAATGGCCGATCGCGAGGCGGATGATGTCCGCCTCGATTTCCTCGAGCGGGCGGATATGCCCGTCCTGGCAATAGAGGGTAACGCCCGGTGCACCTGACATGGCGGCGTCGGCCGATACCTTGCCGATATCGGGCGACACGTCGCTCCGGCGCCCGGAAAAGCGGGACTGGACGGCGATGTGCGGGAAGTCCTCGGCAGTGAGCGAATGGCCCTCGGCCTGGAGCGCGGCGCGGAACAGGACCCCGGCGAGCTGGCGGACATTGCCCGGCCAGCCATAGCGCATCAGCACCGCGAGCGCGTCGTTGCCGATCGAAAGCGACTGCATCCCGGGTTCCTCGGCGAAGCGCGCGAGGAAATGGCGCGCGAGCGCCGGGATATCCGCGCTTCGATCGCGAAGCGGCGGCAAAATGACCTTGGTCGCGCCGATCCGCTCGGCAAGGCCTGCATGAAAATCTTCCGGGAGCTCGCGGCTCGCGGTCGCGACCAGCCGGACATCGACGGAATTGGAGCCATTACAGCCGACCGGGCGGACCTCGCCGGTGGCAAGGACACGGTCCAGCTTCTCCTGGGTTTCGCGCGGCAGGGCGCCGATCTCGTCGAGCAGCAGCGTCCCGCCGTCTGCCTCGACGATCCGGCCGACCCGTTCCGCGAATGCGCCCGGGAAGGCGCCGGGCATATGCCCGAGCAACTCGCTGTCGATGATGTTGGCGGCGACCGCCTTGCAATCGACCTGGACGAACGGCCCGCGGGCACGAAGGCTCGCGTGGTGGATCGCGCGGGCGAAGGTTTCCTTGCCCGAGCCGGCCTCGCCGACGATGAGAATTGGGAGCCGGTTGCGGGCGGCCTTGGCGGCGACCGCAAGCGCGGACCTGAACTGGGGCGTTGCGCCGACCAGCTGGTCGAGCATCAGCTCGGGGGCGATTTTTTCCGAGAGCGGCGCGAGCTCGCCCGCAGCCCGCCGGCGATCGGCGTGAGCGGCAAGCGCGTCGAGCAGCCGCTCGGGCGCAATCGGCTTTGCAAGATAGTCGGAAGCACCGGCCCGCATCGCATCCACCGCGAGCGCGATGGAGCCCCGCTCGGCGAGGACGATTACCGGGAGGTTGGGGCGGCAGTGGCGAAGCGCGGCGATCAGCGCCGGGCCATCCTCTTCGTACCAGCTGGAGAGGATTGCAGCCCGCACTTCCCGGCCATGGGGCCCTTGGAGGATTGCTGCAGCAGTCTCGGCGCAGGACGCGCCGACCGTGCTCCAGCCGGCCCTTGAGGCAACCGCCGACAGCTGCCGGCGCTCATTGGCGTCGGCATCGACGAGCAGCAGCGATCGGAGCACTACTTCTTCGCGCATGTAGGATGGTTTAGCGCCAATGAGTAAAGCTGTTCTTAAGACGTTTACAAAAAGGCGCTTGGGGGTCGGCGACGGGCTTGTTAAGACGGCCTCCAACCAGTTTTTTGCCAAGTGGGGATTTTCAAGAATGGCCGACGATAAGGTCCACCCGACCGCCACCGAGATGGATTACCCGGCACATTTCCGGAACTATGACGGGTTCGTGAAGATGCTGAAATATTCGGCGATCGTCGGGTTCGTCACGGTCATGCTCGTGATCTACGTGATCTATAACTAGGGCCACGGCTTGAAAATCGCGGTCCTCAGGGAAGCCGGGGAAGAAACCCGGGTCGCTGCCATCCCCGAAACGGTGAAGAAGCTCGCCGCCCTCGGCGCCTCGATCGCGGTTGAGAAGGGCGCAGGCGCCAGGGCCGCCGTTTCGGACGAGGATTTCCAGTCGGCTGGGGCAACCATCGCCTCCCGCGCGGAAGTGCTGCAGGACGCGGACATCATCCTTTGCGTGATTGGGCCTGACCCGGCATCGCTCGAGGGCGCGAAGAAGGGTGCCGCGCTGGTCGGGGCGCTTGACCCGGTAAAGCGCCGCGAGGCGATCGGGACTTACGCGAAAATGGGCCTCGATGCCCTGGCGATGGAGTGGATGCCGCGTATCACCCGTGCCCAGTCGATGGACATTCTTTCCTCGCAGTCGAACCTTGCCGGCTACAAGGCGGTGGTCGATGCGGCGGCGCTGTACCAGCGCGCATTCCCGATGATGATGACCGCGGCCGGGACCATCAGCCCGGCAAAGGCCTTTGTCATGGGCGTGGGCGTCGCCGGGCTGCAGGCAATTGCCACCGCTCGGCGGCTGGGAGCGCAGGTCAGCGCCACCGACGTCCGGTCCGCAACGAGGGAACAGATACTCTCGCTTGGCGCGAAGCCGATCTTCGTCGAGGGTGTCGCCGGAATCGAGGGCGAGGGCAAAGGCGGCTATGCAAGCGAGACAAGCGCCGAATACCAGGCTGCCCAGGCGGAGCTCATCTCGGGCCATATCGCCAAGCAGGACATCGTCATCACGACCGCGCTTATCCCGGGTCGGCCGGCGCCGCGCCTGATCAGCGACACCCAGCTCGCAACCATGCGCCCGGGAAGCGTCATCGTCGACCTGGCAGCGGAAGCCGGCGGCAATGTCGAGGGATGCGTTGCCGGCGAAACGGTGAGCCGTCATGGCGTGGTGGTGGTTGGAGCGGTCCAGCTGGCACGGTCTCTTGCTGCCGATGCGTCGGCGCTATTCTCGCGGAACCTGTCGAATTTCCTTACGGCCTTCTGGGACCAGGAGCAGGGAAGGGCGGTTTTCCCGGACGACGACGAGATCGTTACCGCGATCCGACTGACCAGCGGCGGCAAGATCGTCAACGAGCGGTTGGCAACGGCCCAGTAACGACCGAGCTATTCTAGCGGTTTTTCGAGCCCGCCCCGGGACGGGACGGCGACCTTGCAGGCGCCCATGCAAGCGCATAATTCGCCGATTGCGCACACGCCAAACGACGATCTGCGCCGAGTCACAGATCGTCTAGATATTTGGCAGAAAACCGGCCGAAAAGGCCGGTTCTTGGTTATCCGCTTCCGCCGGCAGAACCCCAGCCGGAACCGAACAGCCACGACCAAAGGCCACGGGTCTGGCTAACCTTCTTGTACTTCATGATCGTCCCCTGTCGTCAAACGGCGACTCATGTCGCTGAAAGGGACATTAACCCTAATGGAATTGGTTAGCAACTTATTAACCATATCCGCTTTGGACCTAACCAGGCCCCAAGTATTTCGATGGTTTTTAAATGAAGAGCCGCGAAGCGGGGCCTTTGGCGATTTGCCGGCGGCCGCAACAGGGCAGGTCCCCGCGCCACCGCCAAGCCGGCGCGTGCCTTCTATTCTTTAGGAGGGCCGAGGAGTGTGCGCGGCAAGATTGCCGCGGCCCGGGGTCAGGCGGCGCGGCGCTTCCGTTCGCTGGAGAGCCGCCTTGCAAGGTCGGTATAGCTGCACGGCCGGCCGACGACGAAGCCCTGGGCGATCTCGCACTTCATCGCCACCAGCATGTCGAGGCTCTCGCGGTCCTCGACGCCCTCGGCAACGACCGTCCGGCCGAGCGAGTGGGCAAGGGCAATGGTCGACTGGACCATGACGAGGTCGGATCGATGGTCGCGCATAGACTTCACGAAGCTCTGGTCGATCTTGATCTCGTTGGCCGGGACCTTCTTAAGATAATCGAGGGTCGAAAGGCCGGTGCCATAATCGTCGATCGATACGCGAACGCCGAGGTCGCGAAGCCCGAACAGCGGGCTGATGTCGGCCCCATTGGAAAGTGCCGCGGTCTCCGTGAGCTCGAGCGTCAGGCGCGACGCTTCGAGTCCAT
>CAZQLI010000128.1:0-5822 GCA_964594145.1 uncultured Sphingomonas sp.
CTCGGGACCCAGTTCCCCCAGGCGGTCGGCTGGGCGATGGCATCGGCGATCAGGGGCGACAGCCGCATCTGCATGGGCTGGATCGGCGACGGGGCCACGGCCGAGGGCGACTTCCATTCGGCAATGACCTTCGCAGCGGTATACCAGGCACCGGTGATTCTCGGCGTGGTCAACAACCAGTGGGCGATATCGAGCTTTTCGGGGATCGCCGGTGCCGAACAGGCGACCTTTGCAAGCCGCGCAATCGGTTACGGGATCGCCGGACTCCGGGTGGACGGCAACGACGCCCTGGCAGTCTACGCGGCGGTGCGTTGGGCATCGGAGCGGGCTCGAACCAATAACGGACCGACCCTGATCGAGTTCTTCACCTACAGGGCAGAGGGCCATTCGACCTCGGACGACCCGAGCGGCTACCGCGCAAAGGGCGAAGCGGAAAAATGGCCGCTTGGAGACCCGATCGACCGTCTGAAGGCGCATCTGCTGGCGATCGGGGAATGGGACGAACAGCGGGACGAGGAGCTCGACAGTAAGGTCGACGCCGCGGTGAGGAGCGCCCAGAAGGAAGCCGAGGCAGTCGGCACGCTTCCCGACCAGGGCTTCAATGACATTCCCTCGATGTTCGAGGACGTCTACGACGAGACCCCCTGGCACCTTACCGAACAGCGTGACGCGGCGCTGGCCGAGGCCCGCGAGTATCTCGGGCACGAACCGCAATGACCACGCGCAACATGATAGAGGCGATCAACGACGCCCACCGCGTCATGATGGAGCGGGACGAAAGCATCGTCGTGTTCGGCGAGGACGTCGGCTATTTCGGCGGCGTATTCCGGGCGACGGCCGGTCTTCAGCAGCAGTTCGGCAAGACCCGCTGTTTCGACGCACCGATCAGCGAGGGAGGCATTGTCGGGACCGCGGTCGGAATGGCCGCTTATGGCCTGAAGCCTGTCATCGAAATCCAGTTCGCCGACTATATCTATCCCGGCTACGACCAGATCGTCAGCGAAGTGGCGCGGATACGCTACCGGACTGCGGGGGAGTGGACCATGCCAATGGTTATCCGCACCCCCTATGGCGGCGGCATATTCGGGGGACAGACCCACAGCCAGTCACCCGAGGCTCTTTTCACCCATGTCGCGGGCCTGAAAGTCGTCGTTCCTTCAAATCCAAGGGATGCCAAGGGCCTGCTCATCGCGGCGATCGAAGATCCAGACCCGGTGATCTTCTTCGAGCCGAAGCGAATCTACAACGGGCCATTCGATGGCCACCACGACCGCCCGGTCACTCCCTGGGCAAGGCACGAGCTGTCCGAAGTGCCCGATGGCCATTACCAGGTGCCGCTTGGAAAGGCGCAGCTCGTCCGGAAGGGCGAGGCCCTGACGGTCCTTGCCTATGGCACGATGGTCCATGTCGCCCTGGCCGCGGTCGAGGAAAATGAAATCGACGCCGACGTCATCGACCTGAGAACGCTTGCCCCGCTCGATATCGAGACGATCGAGGAAAGCGTGAAGAAAACCGGGCGGTGCCTCGTCGTCCAGGAAGCGACGCGGACCAGCGGGTTTGGAGCGGAACTCGCGACCCTGGTCCAGGAGCGTTGCTTCTACCATCTCGAAGCTCCGGTCGAACGGGTAACGGGCTGGGACACGCCCTACCCCCACGCATATGAATGGGTCTATTTCCCTGGACCCATCAGGATGAAGAACGCCCTCAAGAAGGTGCTGGAGGCATAATGGGTCTCTACCAGTTCAAGCTGCCCGATATCGGTGAAGGTATCGCCGAGGCGGAAATCGTCGCCTGGCACGTCAGTGTCGGCGACAGGGTCGAGGAAGACCAGCAGATTGCCGACATGATGACCGACAAGGCAACGGTCGAAATGGAGAGCCCCGTCGCCGGCGTGGTGAAGAGGCTCGCCGGCGAAGTCGGCGACCAGGTGGCAATCGGCTCCGTCCTCGTCGAGATAGAAACCGATGGCGAGGCCGCTGCTGCCGCCTCGGCAGAAAGCAAGGACGAGCGGCCAATGGCCGATGGCTCGGAAAAGCCGACCGAGCAGCAGGAAGATGCCATCCCCGTGATGGCAGTCGAGGAAGCGCCAAGGGACTCTGCCCCGGCTGAAGAAGTGCGCGGCGGTGCGGACAAGCCTGCCAGCGTGGCCGATGAACCTGCCGCACGGAGCCGTGCAAAGGTCCTGGCTTCGCCCGCGGTCCGCCAGCGGGCGAGAGATCTCGGCATTGACCTATCCAATGTCCAGTCGAGCGGCGAGCGCATTCGCCATGCCGATCTCGACGCTTACCTGCTTTACAAGGGCGGCAGCGTGGCCGGGCGCGGCGCCGCGACCATCCCCGATGAAACGGTGAGGGTCGTCGGGCTACGCCGCAAGATCGCCGAGAACATGCAGGAGGCCAAGCGGCGCATTCCCCATTTCACGCTGGTCGAGGAATTCGACGTTACCGCCCTCGAGGAAACCCGGGCGATGATGAACCGCGACCGGGGGAGCGAACCCAAGCTGACCCTCCTTCCCTTCCTCATTACCGCGATGGGCAAGGCCCTGCCGAGCTGGCCGATGCTCAACGCGACGTTCGACGACGACAATATGGCGCTGACGCGCCATGGCGCGGTGCACCTCGGGATGGCGACCCAGACGCCGGGCGGCCTGATGGTTCCGGTCATTAGAAACGCCCAGTCCAAAAGCGTCTGGGAACTGGCCCGCGAAATCCTCCGCCTCGCGGATGCCGCGAGAAGCGGCAAGGCGTCGCGCGACGAGCTGATGGGATCGACCATCACCCTGTCGAGCCTTGGCCCGATGGGCGGGATCACCTCTACCCCGGTCATCAACCGGCCCGAGGTCGCGATCATTGCCGTCAACAAGGTTCGCGAGATGCCGGTGATCATCGATGGCGAGCTGGAGGCCCGCAAATTGATGAACCTGTCTCTGAGCTGCGATCACCGGGTAGTCGATGGCTGGGATGCCGCCAGCTTCATGCAGGAACTGAAGGGCCTGATCGAGAACCCCCTGAGGCTGCTTTCGGCGGCCTGAACTGCTTTGCCTGAAAGGCCCGGAGCGGTACGCTCCGCTCCGGGCCAGCCGGTATCAGGCAGCAAGCCTTTCGGTTTCGAACAGCGCCTGCCTCATCGAGGTCTCGCGCTGCTCGGGGCTGATGGCGAGGCCGTCAGCAGTCACAAACTCGGGCTCGATGCCGATGAAGCTGAACAGGCCCCTCAGGTAGGATTCGAGGTGCTCGAGCGGTGCCGCCGGGGAACCCTCGCCGTAGAAATTGCCTCTCGCGAGCGCGATGATCACACGCTTGCTGCCTGCCAGCCCCTCCGAACCATTTTCCGTGTAGCGGAACGTCTTTCCGGCAACGACGATGCGGTCGATCCATGCCTTGAGCTGGCTCGGCAGAGTGAAATTATACATCGGCGCCCCGACGACGATCGTGTCGGCCGCCAGGAACTCGTCGAGGATGCTCGAGTCGGAGAATGCATCGAGGGTAAGGTGCGGAAGGGGATCGGCGAACAGGTCGCGCGAGACGAGCTGGTGCCCCGCCTCGCTGGACTGGAGCTGCCGGACGATCGAGTCGGTAAGGGCGCGGCTGGCGCTGTTGTCGCCGGTGATGCTGCTATCAACGCGTAATATGGTCATCTTTATGTCCTTGGTATTGATTTGTTACCGGGACACTTTAAATAACCACGCATGACTACCGCACAAGAACGCAAAATCATGTCACCGAGTCACATGGATGTGACCGACCAGGACGAGCTTCACCAAGGCTGTCGAAGGGTGACGCCGGTGCTCAACCGCGTCGGTGACAAGTGGAGCATGCAGGTGGTGATGCAGCTTGCCCGTGGCTCCAAGCGATTTTCTGAACTGAAGCGCGCTCTCGACGGCGTGTCGCAGCGCATGCTGACCCTGACGCTTCGTGGGCTGGAAAGGGACGGCCTCGTCAGCCGCCACGTCACTCCGTCCATTCCTCCAAGGGTCGACTATGAACTGACCGATCTTGGCAACTCGCTGCGCGAGCCGGTGATCGCGCTTGGCCAATGGGCGAATGAACATATCGACTGCATCAAGGCTGCGCAGGAGCGCTACGACGCTGCCCAGGAGGACGAGCCTTCCTAAGGATGGTGGCGTCTATGCGGAGCCCGGCGAGATTCCGAGATTAGCGGGGAGGAAGGCAAATCGGGGGCTTTGCCATCCTCCCCATCCTGCCCCCAACTGCCCCTAACCGCTCCCGGCGATCGATAGAGTGGGGGGAGCGCGGTGCTTGGTTCCGCGCTCCCCCGGGGACTTGGACGACTAAGGGATAACAAGCCGGCCAGCGCGGCTGAAGTTAGCGAAAGTTAGTGTCACTGCCGGACACAGCCTCGACTGCCCCGTTTCGGGGCACCTCGTCCGGGCTGTGCCGCGCCACGGGAATGAGTTAGAAGCAGTGCGTGGGGAAGGGGCTTCAGCATTCGTCCGGCCGGGTCATCGCCTCTGGCAGGCTGATGCTGGCGATATTCTTCCTTTGCGGGATCCTGATAGACGCTAGCCAGCCGGCCAGGGCCCCGTTTTCCACCTATTCCATCCTCGCGATTTACATCGTCTTTGCTGCGGGCGTGCTGATCGCCAGCTGGCGCAACTGGTGGGTGGACGCGCGACTTGCAGGGCCAGCACACGCGATCGACGTCACCATGTTCGCCGTGCTTGTTCTCCTTACCGAGAATTACACCAGCCCGTTCTTCACCTTGTTCGTCTTTGTACTGCTATCGGCGGCGATCCGCTGGGGCTGGCTGGTCACCGCCCTGACCGCGACGCTGCTGGTATTACTCTATCTTCTCGTTGGATTGCTGGGCGTTGCGTCCGGCGTGCCGTTCCAGTGGCAAAGCTTCATCGTCAGGACGAGCCAGCTGGTGATCCTCTCGCTGATCCTCATCTGGTTTGGCGCCAACCAGCGCCGGGCCCAGCTCGCCCTGCGCGGCGGAAAGATGTTCGGCATTCCCTCGCTCGAACAGTCGGCATCCGAAGCAGCGCTGAGGGCCGCAGCATCGATCACCGGCGCCCAGTCAAGCCTGCTTCTCTGGCGCGATGAAAAGGCTGCCAAATTCTCCGGGCTCGCACTGGATGAAAAAGGGATCCGGGCTGCGAGCGTGCCGCTGGAGGCAAGCTCCGCGGTCCTGGACCATGGACCGTTCCTCTATGATTTCGGGAGGGACCATGCGGTGAGAAAGGACCGGGAGGGCAATCTCCACTATCTCACGGCAAGCGAGCTGATACCGGTGCAGGCCGCCAAGAAGGCCAAGCTCAGCAGGGGCATGGTCGTACCAATCTCCGCGAGCGACGGCGAGGGACTATTATTCCTTGAACGGCCGCCGGGCCTTGCAATCGATCACCTCGAGCTGGGCACCCGGATTGCAGCGGAAATCGCGATCCATCGACAGCGCCGTGCGCTGATCAAGGCAGCGGAGGAAAGCGCCGAGGCGCGCTCGCGCCTCACTCTCGCCCGGGACCTGCATGACAGCGTCGTCCAGTTCCTGGCCGGGGCGGCATTTCGGCTGGAGGCCCTGAAGCGCTCCAACGCGTCGGGTCGCGATATCGAGGGGGACCTCGATGAGCTGAAGCAGCTGATGCTCCAGGAACAGCGCGAGCTCCGCTCCTTCATCAAGTCGCTGCGCAGTGGGCCCCTCGCGACATTTGCAGAACTCGCGCGGGACCTCAAAGCCCTCGCTTCCCATCTTTCGCGGCAATGGGACGTGCAATGCGAATTCTCGGCGTTATCGTCCGAACTCATGATCCCGACCCGCGTCAGGCTCGATGCTCACCAGCTAACGCGCGAGGCCGTTGCCAA
>CAZQLI010000129.1:0-5812 GCA_964594145.1 uncultured Sphingomonas sp.
AAGGCCTATTTCGAGCGCGAGGACATCGTGCTCCGGATGCGTCCGAGCTATTTCCCGTTCACCGAGCCCTCGGCCGAGGTCGACGTCGGCTGGTCGGTCGAGAAGGGTCGGCGAACCGTTGGCGGCTGCGAAGGCTGGATGGAGGTTCTTGGAAGCGGGATGGTCCATCCGCGGGTCATCGCCGCCTGCGGGCTCGACCCCGACGAATGGCAGGGATTTGCCTTTGGCACCGGCGTCGACCGGCTGGCCATGCTCAAATATGGGATGGATGACTTGCGTGCGTTCTTTGACGGCGACCTTCGCTGGATGCGGCATTACGGGTTCCGCTTCCTCGACGTTCCAACCCTCTCGGGGGGAGTGGGCGCATGAAATTCTCCCTTTCCTGGCTGCGCGAGCACCTCGATAGCGACGCGGACGCAAAGGCCGTTGCCGACACGATGACCAGGATCGGCCTCGAGGTCGAAGGGGTTGAAAATCCGGCCGATGCATTGAAGCCGTTCCGGGTTGCGAAGGTACTGACCGCCGACCGGCACCCACAGGCAGACAAGTTGCAGGTCCTTACCGTCGACACGGGCGAGGGCGAGCCGCTCCAGGTGGTTTGCGGCGCGCCCAATGCGCGCGCAGGCATGATGGGGGTGTTCGGCGGGCCCGGCACCTATGTCCCGGGGAGCGACTTCACACTGAAGAAGGCGGCAATCCGCGGGGTCGAGAGCAATGGCATGATGTGCTCGGCGCGAGAGCTCGAGCTGGGCGATGACCACGCCGGGATCATCGAGCTGCCGGCCGACGCCCCGCTTGGCGCCAGCTTCGCCGATTATGCCGGCCTCGACGACCCGGTGTTCGACGTGTCCATCACGCCCAACCGCCAGGACTGCATGGGGGTCAGGGGCATTGCTCGCGACCTCGCGGCAGCCGGGCTCGGGACACTGAAGCCGCTGGAAGTCCCCGAGATCGAGGGAAGCTTTGACAACCCGGTGGAAATCCGCATCGAGGACCCGGAGGGCTGCCCGGCCTTCTTCGGGAGGACCGTTCGCGGGCTTACCAACGGCGCCTCGCCCGAGTGGATGCAGCGCCGGCTGAAGTCGGCAGGCCAGCGGCCGATCTCGGCGCTCGTCGACATCACCAACTATGTCATGCTCGACCTTGGTCGGCCGGGCCATGCCTATGACCTGAAAGAGCTGCAGGGCGCCGTCTCGGCGAGGCGGGCACGCGATGGCGAAAAGGTCCTGGCGCTCAACGAGAAGGAATATCTCCTCGACAGCTCGATGACGGTTATCGCTGACGAGGCCGCGGTCCACGACATTGGCGGGATCATGGGCGGCGAGCATTCAGGGGTGAGCGAGGAAACGACCGACACGCTTCTCGAAATCGCCTATTTCACCCCGGAGAATATCGCCCGGACCGGCCAGAAACTCCAGCTGACCAGCGATGCGAGGAGCAGGTTCGAGCGCGGCGTTGATCCCGCCTTCCTCGATGACGGACTGGCCATCCTTACCGGGCTCATCCTCGATATCTGCGGCGGCGAGGCCAGCCGGGTGACGCGCGCGGGCAAGCCCCCGGTGGAACGGCGCCGGGTGAGGTTCGACCCTGCCCGCACGACCCAGCTCGGCGGAATCGAGATCCCCGCCGACCGCCAGCAGGGCATCCTCGAGCGGCTCGGTTTCCAGGTCGACGGCGGAGAGGTGCTGGTCCCGAGCTGGCGCCGCGACATTGATGGCCCGGCCGATCTTGTCGAGGAAGTCACCCGCATCGTCGGCTTTGACCTCATCCCGCCTGCCCCGCTTCCGCGGGCCGAGGGCGTTGCAAGGCCAACCGCGACCCGCGCCCAGCTGGTCGAGCGCCGGGTACGCCGCGCGGCCGCCGCTCGAGGCCTGGACGAGGCGATCACCTGGAGCTTCATCGGGGCCGAGGAAGCCGGGCTTTTCGGCGGCGCGCCGCACGTCCTTGCCAACCCGATCAGCGAGGAAATGAAATATATGCGGCCCTCGCTCATCCCCGGCCTCGCCGCGGCAGCAAGGCGCAACCTCGACCGCGGGGCAACCAGCATACGACTGTTCGAACTCGGCCGGCGCTACCTCGCCGACGCGGAGCGGCCAACGGTCGCCGTGCTGCTTGCAGGCGAGAAGCGCCCGCGCGGCTGGCAGGAAGGCAAGGCCAGCGGATTCGACGCCTTCGACGCCAAGGCGGAAGCCCTTGCGCTGCTCGAGGCCGCTGGAGCACCGGTCGCAAGCCTGCAGCTCAATCCCGGCGCAGGGGAAACCTGGCACCCGGGCCGCTCGGCGACCCTTGGTCTTGGCAAGAACAGCCTGGCTGCCTTCGGCGAGCTCCATCCGCGGGTCGCAAGGGCGCTCGATCTTCCTTCCGGGACGGTTGCCGCCGAGATCTACCTCGATTCGATCCCGGCGCCGCGAACCAGGGAGCATGCCCGGCCGGCCTTCACGCCGCCGGCACTGCAGCCGGTCAGCCGCGACTTCGCGTTCATCGTTCCCGCGGATCTCGCAGCGGATTCGCTGGTCCGGGCGATTCGGGTCGCCGACAAGGCGACCATCAGCGACGTGCGCCTGTTCGACCGCTACGAGGGCGAGCAGGGCCTCAGCCTCGCGATCGAAGTAACGCTGCAACCCGGCGAGAAGAGCTTCACCGAGGCCGAGATCGCGGAGGTTTCGAAGAAGATCATTGCTTCGGCGGAGAAGCTCGGCGCGAGCCTTCGTTCCTAGTTGAGCTGGTTGATGGCGCGGTGAACCCGCTCCTCCACCTCGTCCCGCTTGAGGCCGGCGGGAATGACTTCGCCTACCTTGAAGTGGATGGTTCCCGAGCGCTTGGCAAAGCTTCGCGGCCATAGCCGCCCGCTGTCATGCGCCACCGGGACGACCGGAAGGCCGAGCGCACGATACAGGCCTGCAAAACCCGGCCTCAGCGCAGGTCGCTCGCCGGTGGGAACGCGCGTTCCTTCGGGAAAGATGACGACGGGCCTGCCGTCGGCCACCGCCTCGCGGCCTTTGGCCATCATCTCGCGAAGTGCCTTTGCGCCGGCATCCCGGTCGACTCCGATGACGCCATAGCGCCGGGTAACCCAGCCAAATAATGGCATGGTGGTGAGCTCGCGCTTCATGACCACCACGGGAGTCCGGGCGAAGCGAAGCGCCTCGACGGTCTCGACCATCGCCTCATGCTTCACGGCGATGAGATAAGGTCCCTCCGGGATATTGCCGTCCCACTCGAAGCGGATCCCGAGCACGTAGCGAACGAGCATGTGGTGGAAGTGCGACCAGCCATGAACGACCTTGCGAACCGGCCCTGTGCCGAGCGGCGACACGGCGAACACGCTGAGCACGTAGACGAGTGTGCCCGGGTAGAAGAGCAGGGCGAACAGCGCGGATCGGATCAAGGTCATCAGATATCCAGGAGGACGCTGAGCCGCCTCAGCAGATATTTGTTATACTCGGAGAAGAGCGTCATGAATTCCGGCTCGGTCCGCACCGCGTCGGGGATTACCATGATGTCGCTCGCGAGCTGGCGATTAAACTCGTAGCGGGCACGCCGCATGTGCCAGTCGCTGGTCACCAGCCGGATGCTCCGATATCCGCGCCGAGCAAGCCAGCGCTTGGTCTCCTCGGCATTGGACCTCGTGTCGACCGATTCCGAGCCAAGGTCGACGCAGCATTCGAACAAGCGTTCCTTGCCGCCCAGCCGGTGGACGAGGTCGACTTTCCTGACAGAAGGGTCCGCCCCCGAAATCAGCAGTCTCTTGCCCTCGCCCCGGGCGAGAAGCGAGGCGGCATGCTCGATCCGCCCCGGCCCGCCGGTGATGACGACGATGGCTTCGACCCTCTCGGCGTCTGCCGGGGCGGGCTGCCCAAGCGTCACTGCAAATAGTGCAAAGCCGAGGCCGTAAAGGACGATCAGCAGCGCGAGGAGGCGGGCAATCATAAGCGCTCGCGCAATGCCCTCAACAGCGCGGCCTTGGCAACCTGCGTCGCGAGCAGCGCGATGGCCAGCGGCAACATGACCAGCCAAAGCGCGTCCTTCCACCCGATGGGAGATGCGCCTGCGAGGATGGTGGCAGAGCCGCCGCCACCGAGAACCAGCAGGATGACAAGTCCGGCGATCGCAGCACCGACCAGGCCGCCAGACAGGGAATCCACGGCGATCTGGCGGACAAAAAGCCGTGCGACCTGGTCGTCGGTCGCACCGATGCCATGCATCACCTCGATGGTTGAACGATGCGTGTCGAGCGCCCCCCGTGCCGCGAGGACCGTTGCGGCGGCGCTTGCAAGTGCAATCAAGAGCACGAGGCCGAGCGCAAGCAGGCTGAGACCGCGAAGCGCGTCGAGCAACGGCTCGAGGCTCGAGCGATGGGCAATGAAGCGGGCCCCGGGAACTGCGCGCTCGATCGCCCGGCCGATCGCCGCGCCGTCGGCGCCGGGCTCCAGGTCGACATCGATGATCGCCGGGAGGGGGAGATCAGCCTCCTTGCCCGACGGCCCGAGCCATTTTTCAAGCGTACGCCTGAGGTCTTCGGGCGGCACCTGCTGCACCTTGATGACGCCGGGCTGCGCCCGTGCCGCCTGGACCGCGGCTTCCGCCTTGCCCGTGCCATCGGCGATCTGGATGGAATAGCGATGTTCCACGCCCGCCTTGACGACCGAGGACGTGTTGAAAAGCGCAAGGCCGGCCGCCCCCACGACCACCATCACGAAGGTCATGATGGCGATCAGGAGCGGGACTGGTCCCCGTACGCCGCTCGGCGGGATGAGGCGCTTTTCGGCATCGCTTGCGAAAAGCTCCCTCATGACGCCGCTCCCTGCGGCCGGGCCGCGCCCGGCGGGTGCTTCAGCGCGCCCGTCGGATCGACCAGCGCCCCCTTCTCCAGCCTGATCAGCTGTGCGCCAGGGGTCGCGGTGATCAGCCCGACATCGTGGGTCGCGACGATCACCGTGGTCCCGAGCCGGTTCATCGCGGTCAGAAGGTGAAGGATCCGTTCGGCCATGGCCGCGTCGACATTGCCGGTTGGTTCGTCGGCGATGACCAGCTCGGGCCTGGCGATGACTGCCCGGGCGATTGCCACCCGCTGCTGTTCGCCGCCCGAAAGCGTCGGCGGGCGGGCGCTGGTGCGGTCGGCAAGCCCGACCCAGGCCAGCATCTCGCGCACGGGCCCCTCAATCTCTTCCTCGCGATAGCCAGCGATCCTCAGCGGCAGTGCAACATTGTCGAATGCCGGAAGGTGCCGGATCAGCCGGAAGTCCTGGAAAACCACGCCGATCCGGCGACGATAGGCAGGCATTGCCTCGCGCGGTGCATGGCTGAGCTCATCGCCAAACAGGGCCATTCGTCCCCTGGTCGGACGCTGGGCGAGATAAAGCAGCTTCAGTAGCGAGGTCTTGCCGGCGCCCGATGGCCCGGTGAGAAAGTAGAAGCCGCCCTGGTTAAGGCGGAAGTCCAGGTCACGCAGAACCTCCGCTCCGGTGCCGTAGCGCAGGCCAACCCTGTCGAACTCGACGATACTTGCCGTCAAAAACCCGCTCCCTTCCCCGCTTGTTAGACTGGCACGTCGCAGGCTGCCTTGCCAAGGCGTGAACATTGCTGCTTAAACCTCGTTAACCCCGCGCCCGGGAGGCCTGAAAGCTGATGATCCTCACCTGCCCCGCCTGCGATACAAAATATGTGGTGAAGGACGGCGCCATTCCGCCGGAAGGCCGGCAGGTGCGCTGCGCCGCTTGCAAGCATAGCTGGCACCAGGAAGGCGAGCTGGGAGCGACCGATCCGCAGGCGGCTGCGGCGGGCGATTTCGGCGGCCCGCCGCCGCCGCCGG
>CAZQLI010000130.1:0-5766 GCA_964594145.1 uncultured Sphingomonas sp.
GATGCTGTGCTCGGCAGTCAGCCTGTCATGGTTGACGCCATAGACCACGGTGAGGTCGGCGCCCTTGGCCGGGGCGGAGATGAGGACGCGCTTTGCGCCGGCGTCGAGATGCTTCTGGCCGCCCTCGCGGCTGGTGAAGAAGCCGGTGCACTCGAGCGCGATGTCCACGCCGAGCTCGGCGTGGGGGAGCTTCGCCGGATCGCGTTCGGCGGTGACCTTGATGCGCTTTCCGTTGACGACCATCGCATCGCCCTCGGCGCTTACCTCGCCGGGGAAGCGGCCGTGAACACTGTCTCGCTTGAACAGCATCGCGTTGGCATTGGCGTCGGCAAGGTCGTTGATCGCGACCAGTTCGAGGCCGTGGTCGCTGCGCTCGAGGATCGCGCGGGCAACCAGGCGGCCGATACGGCCAAATCCATTGATGGCGACTTTGGTCATGCGAATTCCCTCATCTTGATGTGCGCGAGGACGCGCTCGGTGATCTTTGGCGCGGTCAGGCCAAAATGGTCGTAGAGGTCGGCCGCCGGCGCCGACGCCCCGAAACGGTCGATGCCGAAGCGAAGGCCATGGAGACCGGTGTAGCGCTCCCAGCCGATCGTCGAGCCTGCCTCGATCGAGACCCGGAGTATCTCGCGGTTCGAAACGTCCGGCAGTATGTCCTCGCGATAATTGTCGGGCTGGAGGTCGAACATCTCGGTGCAGGGCATCGAGACGACGTCGGCCCCTACCCCGTCGCGCTCGAGGGTGGCCGCGACATCAAGGGCGATCTCGACCTCGGAACCGGTGGCAATGACGATCACCCGCCTTGGGCCTTCCGCCGCCTTGAGCCGATAGGCGCCTCTTGCCGAGAGGTTCTCGCTGGCCTTTTCGGTCCGGACCGGTCGCAGGTTCTGGCGCGAGAGTGCAATGAGGCTGGGGCCGTCATTGGCAAGGGCCGCTGCCCAGCACTCGGCGGTCTCGACGGCGTCAGCCGGGCGATAGACGTGAAGCCCGGGCATGGCGCGGAGCGCCTGGAGATGCTCAATCGGCTGGTGCGTTGGTCCATCCTCGCCAAGCCCGATGGAATCATGCGTCATCACGTGGACGACCTTGGCGCCCATCAGCGCGCCGAGCCGGATTGCCGGGCGGCTGTAATCGGAGAAGACGAGGAAGGTGCCGCCATAGGGAAGGACGCCGCCATGCAGCGCCATTCCGTTCATTGCTGCGGCCATGCCGAACTCGCGTATGCCGTAATAAATATATCTTCCCGCGTAATTTTCGTGGGTTAGCGGCTGGAGTTCGCGCGTCTTCGTATTGTTGGAGCCAGTGAGGTCGGCCGACCCGCCGATCGTCCAGGGACAGGCGGTGTTGATGACCTCGAGCGCCATTTCCGAGGCCTTGCGGGTCGCGACCTTGGGCGGATTGGCAATGAGCGCGTCGAGATAGGGTGTAAGCCAGCGCTGGTCGACGGCGCCGGCGAGCTGCTCGCGAAACCGGTCGCGGTTGGGGCTGGCCTCGAGCCGGCGATGCCACTCGGCGCGGGCAGCCGCCCCCCGGCCTCCTGCCTCGCGCCACGCGGCCGCGACGTCGGCCGGGATCTCGAACGGCGGGACGTCCCAGCCAAGTTCCTTCCTCGCGGCCGCGATCTCGTCGGCGCCAAGCGGCGCGCCGTGGGTCGCGGCGGTCCCCTGCTTGGCGGGGGCGCCATAGCCGATGATCGTCTTGCAGCGGATAAGCGAAGGCCGGGCGTCGGCGATCGCGTCCTCGAGCGCCTTGCCGATCTTTCCCGAAACGAGGCCGTCGCATTCGACCGTGTGCCAGCCCATTGCCTCGTGCCTAGCGAGCACGTCCTCTTTCCGGCTGAGGTCGGTCGAGCCGTCGATCGTGATCCGGTTGTCGTCCCACAGCACGATCAGCCGGCCGAGCTTCAGGTGCCCGGCAAGGCCGATCGCCTCGTGGTTGATGCCTTCCATGAGGCAGCCGTCCCCGGCGATGACATAGGTGCGATGGTCGACGAGCTCGTCGCCATAGACGGCGTTGAGATGGCGCTCCGCGATCGCCATTCCGACCGCGGTGGCAAGCCCCTGCCCAAGCGGCCCGGTGGTGGTCTCGACTCCCGGGAGCATGAAGTTCTCCGGGTGGCCGGCACAGGGGCTGGAAAGCTGCCTGAAGCTGCGGATTTCCTCGATCGTCGGATGGGCGTGCCCGGTAAGGTGGAGCAGCGCGTAGATCAGCATGGACCCGTGGCCCGCCGACAGGACGAACCGGTCGCGGTCCGGCCAGTGCGGGTCGGCCGGGTCATATTTGAGATGTTTTGTGAACAATGCGGTCGCGGCATCTGCCATGCCCATCGGCATGCCTGGGTGGCCGCTGTTGGCCGCTTCTACCGCGTCCATCGCCAGGGCTCGAATGGCATTGGCGAGTCGGCGTTGGGTTGCCATTGGATCTCCATGGGTCGGCCGGGGCTCTGGGATTCGGCTGGCCGATGGTTTGGTGCCTATTGTCGCGGGAGCGCATAAGGTCAACCTTGCGCCACGCTTGCGGAGCCCATCCAATCTGCTACGCCTTCTTAGCCATGAGCAGTAGGGCCTTGGAAGAAGCCGTGGAACGCGCCGAACGCGCAATGCTGCGTGTCGAGCGGGCCATCGAGCGCGGAGCAATGGACGAGCGGGGCGACCGCGACGACGGCCTGCGCCGGAAGGTCGCTGCGGCAATCGCCGAGCTTGACCATGTCATCGAGGCTGCGGGCCGTGGCTGAAGTCGAGCTTCTCATTGCCGGCCGTCCCTACAAGGTTGCATGCCGCAACGGCGAAGAGGAGACGCTGCTGAAGGCCGGCGCGCTGGTCGACAACAAGAGCCGCGAAGCGCTGGCCGGCCTTGGCACCCTCTCCGAATCGCGCCAGCTGCTGTTCGCGGCGCTGCTGCTCGCCGACCAGATCATCGACGGCCGGGACTTCGAGGTGCCGAGGGGCCCTGACGAGGATCTCGTCGAGCGGACCAACCGGCTCGCCGAGCGACTGGAATCTCTCGCCGACCGTCTTGAGCAAAACGGCAACGAACACTAAATAGGTGTCGACGGGCACTGCCTCGTACGAGCTATCGGAAAATCCCTGAGGCGATATCGATCCTGAAGGGAGCTGTCCCTGCCCCGGCCCTGGCCGGACGTACACGGCGCCCACCTGACGTCTTGGCGTCAGAGGATTTTAGGGCAAACGGCGAAATGGTGGTCCCGTCACTTAACTCTGCACCTGCCGACAAGGTCGCGCTGAGACGCCTTGCGCGCGAGCGGCGGGCAGGTTTCGTAAAATCGCTGGATCCCGACCAGCGGGCAGCCCTGGAGCTTAAGCTGGCGCGCGTCATTTCGCCGCTTCTCGCTCAAAGCCGCATCGCAGGCGGCTATTGCCCACTGCCGATGGAAATCAGCCCGCTGCCAGCCCTCGAGGAGGCGGCATCGCGCGGCACGATCATCGCTTACCCGGCATTTTCTGACCACCAGGCGGACTTCCGCTTCCTTGCCGGCGACCCGACCGAGGCCGGGCCCTGGGCCTGTCTCCAGCCAAGGCTCGATGCCCCCGAGGTCCATCCCGACCTTGTCCTGGTCCCGCTGGTGGCGGTCGACCGCGAAGGATCGAGGCTTGGCCAGGGCAAGGGGCATTATGACCGGGTTTTGGGGAGGCTGCGGAGCCATGGGGCGCTGCTGGTCGGCCTCGGCTGGGCAGTCCAGATGGTGGAAGGGAAGATCCCCGCCGACCCCTGGGACATCGCGCTCGACGGCTTTGCAAGCGAGGAGAGGCTGGAGATATTCGGATGAACAGTCCGCACCGGCCAAGCTGGCGGAAACCCGCCGGAATATTTGCGATCCTTGCGCTGATCACCGCCTGGTGCGTCTTGATCGTCTCGCTGGCGCCCAGTGTCGGGCAATGGCCGATCCTTGCCCAGTCCCTTTTCTATCTCGTCGCCGGGCTTGCCTGGGTTCTACCCTTAAAACCGCTGCTTAGGTGGATGGAAACAGGGCGATTTGGGCCCTGAAATACCAACCGTTCGTCGAAGGTTCATTGCAATTCCACTATTGCAAGACGAAATCACCGCCCCCGAAAAGAATATGCAGCAAGTTACCACCCAAGATCCCAGGGGATTTGACCTTGTGCGACCCTGGCGCAGCCACCCGCGCGAGAGCATCGCGGCTGGAATGCTCGCGGGCGCCATCGCGCTGGTCGCGATCGGGAATGCCAGCCTTGCAACGCCGCTTCTTCCCGGGGCGGCGGAAGCCGGGGCGGCTGGCCCTGCCCCACTGTCGTCCGAGATCCGCGACCTGGCGCCGGAAGCCGCTCTGAAAGTGAATGCGCAAATCCCGCTGTCGGCGGGACCAAATCCGCCGGCTGCGCCCTTTACCATTGGAAGTGCGGCGCCAGAGGCCCGCTCACGGGCCCTCGAGTGCCTGACGAGCGCCATCTACTACGAGGCGGCCCAGGAGCCCGACGACGGGCAGCGGGCCGTGGCCCAGGTAGTACTGAACCGCGTTCGCCACCCGGCCTTCCCCAATAGCATCTGCGGCGTCGTGTACGAGGGTTCGACCCGTGTCACGGGCTGCCAGTTCACCTTCACCTGCGATGGCTCGATGCGCAGTGCCCCGCTGCCGTCGCTTTGGAACCGGGCGCGCAAGGTCGCCCAGGCAGCGCTTGCCGGCTATGTCTTCGCGCCGGTCGGCCACGCGACCCATTACCATGCCGATTACGTGGTTCCTTACTGGGCCTCGAGCCTGACCAAGAACCTCGTTGCCGGCGCCCATATATTCTATCGCTGGCCCGGAACCTGGGGCCTTCCTGCCTCCTTCATGCAGCGCTGGTCGGGAAGCGAGGGCAATCCGGCGGCTCTGAGAACTGCGGCGCTTAGCGTCGTGCGCAACGTCGCGCCCGTCCGCACGGCAGAGGCCACCGTCGAGAAGCTCGAGGATGCCGGGGCCCGGGTGATGCATGGCAAGGACGGCCGGGTGAGGCTCCTGTTCACGCCCGAAGCCCGCGAAGTGGTCGAGAAGGTCAAGGTGACCCCCTACGTCGAGCGGGTCGAGGCGACCGACAATCTTCGCTTCGCCCTCAACGGAGCAGACAGCTCGGCGAGCGGACAGGCGTTCGGCAGGAAAGAGACACCGGCCGCCGAAGCGAGCCCGGCCGCAGCGCAATAGCGGCCAGGCCGCTTCACCAGCACATCAACAGGGAAAGTGGCGCGAGTGACGGGGCTCGAACCCGCGACCTCCGGCGTGACAGGCCGGCGCTCTAACCAACTGAGCTACACCCGCGCTTGGTGTGGCGGGGCAACTAGGAGAGCCACCCCACCCTGTCAACACGCTTCAGTCCTCTTTTTCTTCATCTTCGCCGATGTGGGTCAAAGTCCCCTTCTCGAACAGGAAACCGGCGATGTCGGGAGTGCCGGCCGCTGCGAAAATCGTCTTGATGATGATCAGCAGCGGGACGGCCAAAAGAGCCCCGGTCGTGCCCCACACCCAGGCCCAGAATGACAGGGAGACGAGGATGAGAAGCGGGTTGATCGTCAGCCGGTGGCCGACCACCAGCGGGGTAATGATATTAGCTTCGACGAGGTGAAGGCCAATGAAGACTGCCGGCGGAAGCATTGCTGCCCAGGGGTCGACGAAGGTCATGAGGCCGCCGAGCGCGAGAAGGATCGAGGCCGCGATCGGGCCAAGATAGGGGATGTAGTTCAGCACCGCGACGATGCCGCCCCACATCACCGGCGAATCCATGCCGAGCAGCCAGAGAATGGTCGCCGTGA
>CAZQLI010000131.1:0-5762 GCA_964594145.1 uncultured Sphingomonas sp.
TGATCGATGGCCCCCAGTCGGCAGTCTGGGACGAGGCGGAAAACCGGCTTCATGCCCAAAAGGCGCTGCTGCTGTGGGCGTTCGGCAAGATCTAGCTTTACCGGGGGCGGGGGCCCGCCTGCACCCGGGCATGATTGATCGCCGACCGGTGAGGCGGGACGATCCGGCACCAATGCGAGGCGCGCGCCCGGTTGCGCTTTGATTAGGCCGGGCCCATCTGGAAGAGCGATGACCCAGGTGCAACTGAAGCAGGACGTCGCGCTAGGCGTCACCGTTCCCTCCCGCCACGCGCGCGGCCGTGCCGCGCGGATCGGGCCTGCGCTCGATTCCATTCTCGCCAACCATGGCTATCCGCCGGTGATCGAACAGCTGCTCGCCGAGGCACTGGTGCTGACCGCCCTGTTCGGCTCGCTCCTCAAGGACCCGGGCGGCCAGCTGACCATCCAGGCCCAGACCGACAGCGGGATCATCGACCTGCTTGTCTGCGACTATCTCGGAGGCGAGCTCAGGGGTTATGTCCGCCACGACAAGGACAGGCTCGCGGACGCAGGACCGAACCCGTCTCTGTTCGGGCTGTTCGGCCGGGGCTATCTCGCCATCACCTTCGACCAGCCGGCGAGCAACGAGCGGTACCAGGGGATTGTCCCACTGGAGGGCGAGAGCCTTGCCGAGGCGGCGCAAAGCTATTTCTGCCAGTCCGAGCAGATACCCTCGATCGTCCGCCTGGCGGCGCACAAGGACGCCGGTGGCTGGGTCGCCGGCGGGCTCATGTTCCAGCATCTCCCCGAGGGCGAGGAAGGGCGTGAGCGCCTCCATACAAGGCTCGACCACCCCGAGTGGCCGCATATCGCGACCCTGGTAGGATCGATTACGCCTGGCGAGCTCACCGACCGGGACCTGCCGCTCGACGACCTTGTCTGGCGGCTGCTCCACGAGGAGCCCGAGGTTCGTACGCTGACCCCAGTCCCGCTGAAGCGGGGCTGCCGCTGCAGCGCCGACTACATCGCCTCGGTGATTGCCCGTTTCCCGCCCGACGAGCAGGCGGCGATGGTTGGCGACGATGGCCTGATCCGGGTCGATTGCGCCTTTTGCGCCACCAGCTTTCCGATTGCCGCCCAGGCTGCATGAGGGCAGTTGCTTTGCGTTAACCTGATTGTGTTAAATATTGGGTGATGACAAGGAATTTCAGGATTGGCCTTGCGGCCCTGCTGACCTGCTCCGCCGGCATCCTCGCCGCGGCATCGATGCCGCGTGCGCTGGCGCCGGCAATGGGCGGGCTGTGGGAAGTCAGCCGAAGCGCGACGGGCCGTAACCCGACCCGGATCTGCGTTGCCTCGCCTGACCTCCTCGCGCAGTTCGAGCATCGCCAGCTCCGCTGCTCCCGCGACATCGTCAGCGACCGCGGAAGCGAGACCTTGATCAGCTATCATTGCCCGGGCGGCGGCTTTGGCCAGTCGAAGATGACGCTCATCACGCCGAGGACATTGCGGATCGAAACGCAGGGCATTTCCGATAACCTGCCGTTCCATTACCAGCTTCATGCCCGCAGGGTCGGCGACTGCTCCCGTTAAGCGGGCTTTAACCATGACTGCGCTATTGACGGTGGCGTGCCCTTCTTCGGCACGCTTTCCTCCCTATCGGGCCTGGCCCGAACCTGGGCCGTCCGTTTGCGACGGCCCTATTTTTTTGGGCGCTCCGACACTAGATGGCCCGCGATATGAATGACGGGTCAAACAGGATGCAGGCGGTCGTGCTGCTCTCGGGCGGGCTGGATTCGATGGTCTGCGCCGCGCTGGCACGCGAAGCGGGTTTTTCCGTCCTCGCGCTGACGGTCGACTATAACCAGCGTCACCGGGTCGAGCTCGACGCTGCACGGCGGATCGCCGGCGAGCTCGCCGACCGGCACATCATCCTGCCCCTCGATCTTGGCGCATTCGGTGGCTCGGCGCTGACCAGCGAGCTCCCGGTACCGAAGGACGGGCTGGGCGAGGGGATACCGGTCACTTACGTCCCTGCGCGAAACACGGTGTTCCTGAGCCTTGCGCTTGCCTGGGCCGAGGCTGCCGGGGCACGGGACCTGTTCGTCGGCGTGAACGCGCTCGACTATTCGGGATATCCTGACTGCCGGCCGGAATTCATTTCCGCGTTCGTAGAGCTTGCCAACAAGGCGACCAAGGCCGGGGTTGAAGGCGACAGCTTCAAGGTCCACGCGCCGCTCCTCCACCTCGGCAAGGCCGACATTGCGAGGGAAGCGGCACGGCTCGGGCTGGACGCGGGGATGAGCCACAGCTGCTATGACCCGGCGAGCGACGGCGCGGCCTGTGGCCTGTGCGACGCGTGCCGCCTTCGGGCCAAGGGATTTGCGGACGCGGGCCTGCCCGACCCCACCCGCTACGCCGGCGCATGACCTACGCCGTCAAGGAAGCTTTCCTCACCCTCCAGGGCGAGGGCGTCCAGGCGGGCAGCCGCTCGGTTTTCCTGCGCTTTGCCGGGTGCAACCTGTGGAGCGGCCGGGAGCAGGACCGGGCCAGTGCCCAGTGCAATTTCTGCGACACGGATTTCGTCGGAACCGATGGGCCAGGCGGCGGCAGGTTCGAAAGCGCGGAGGCACTTGCCGACAGGGTCGAAAGCCTCTGGGGCGAGGGGACGGAAAGGCGCCTGGTGGTCATCACCGGCGGGGAGCCGATGCTGCAGCTGGACGAGCCACTGGTCGACGTGCTTCACGACCGGCAGTTCCGGATCGCGGTCGAGAGCAATGGCACGCTGCCGGCGACGCCCGGCATCGACTGGCTTTGCATCAGCCCGAAGGCCGGAACCAATGTCGTCCAGCAGAGCGGCGATGAACTGAAGCTGGTCTGGCCGCAGACGGGAATTGATCCAGCCGAGCTTGAAGAGTGGAAGTTCGACCATTTCCTGGTCCAGCCGCTCGATACTCGGGATGGCCAGGCAGCCAATGATGCGGCGATTGCGCTGGCGATGGACCGTCCGCGGTGGCGCCTCAGCCTGCAGGCGCACAAGGTCGTTGGCCTGAAATAGAAAAAGGGGCCGCTGGATGACCCGGCAGCCCCTTTACCGAAACTTCGGGAGCCTTGCGGCACCCGTCCGCCTTACATGGCGTTGGTCTCGTTCGTGTCGACGGCGTTGGCGTCAACGGCGTTGGCGTCCATCGTCATGTTGGCGTCGGTCGCAGTCGTCGCGTCGATCGCGGTCGTGTCGTTGGCGACGACGTTTTCGGTCGTCAGCGTTTCATCAACGTTGGTGGTGTTTTCAGCGGCTTCGTTGCTGCTGCAAGCCGAAACCGCCAAGGCCGCGCCAGCGACCAAGATCAGAGCACGCATTCAAAAACTCCCTTGATTATGAGATCTGCTTCGACGGCTGCCCCGCCTTGCAAATCGCGCGAACAATAGTCGGGAGAGGCAAGTGCCTCAAGCCGCTTCTGAGATATCGTTTAAGCTATTGAGAAATGCTGGAAATCCATGAGCAAGCGCCTCGTCGAGGCGTTTCATCGATGGATCCAGGCCCAATCTTTCGACGCTCGTTACCCCGAATTCAGCGATGCCGCAGGGGACGATTCCGCCGAAGTGCGAGAGGTCCGGGGCGACGTTGATCGAGAAGCCGTGCATGGTCACCCAGCGCCTCACCCGGACGCCGATTGCACCGATCTTCGCTTCCTCGGAGCCTTCGCCGGTCCAGATGCCGATACGGCCCGGCTCGCGCCTCGCGGCGATTCCGAGGCCTGCCAGTGCCTCGATCATCCAGCCTTCGAGGGAATGGACGAAGTTGCGCACGTCCCGGCCACGGCGGTCGAGATCGAGGACGAGGTAACCGACTCGCTGCCCGGGTCCGTGATAGGTGTAACGGCCGCCGCGGCCCGCGTCGAAGACCGGGAAGCCGAGGGGATTGCTGAGCTCGGCCGGGTCCGCGCTGGTCCCTGCCGTGAAGAGCGGCGGGTGCTCGAGCAGCCAGACCAGCTCACGGGTATCACCGGCGCGAACGGCCGCCGCCCGCTCTTCCATCTCGGCGAGCGCCTGCTCGTAGGGAACGAGGCCCTCGCTGACCCGCCACTCGATCTCGCCGTCCATCGCCTGCCAGATGGCCTCCTGTCGCCCGATGGGCAAGGGTGATTGCCAGCGGCGCTGCTCCTTTCCATAAGGGGCAGGCATTGAAGCAAGGGGGTTTGTGATGAGTTCATTGTCGATCGGTAAGGCGTGGGACGAGGCCAAGGCCGCGCTCATTGCCAGTCGCCGGCTGCTGGTCCCGATCGCACTTGGCCTGGTCCTTCTGCCGGCCGTCATCATGGCGATGATCGAGCCGCCGACAGCGGCCGGACAGCAGCCGCCTGCCGGCCCCTGGATGCTGGTTGCCCTGGTGATGGTCGTGGTGATGATCATCGGCGAGCTTGCCATCGTCCTCCTCGTCAATGGCTGGCGGGGGAGCGTTGGCGGCGCAATTTCAAAGGCCTCCCGGCGCACGCCGGTCTTCATCCTTGCAGCGCTGTGCTTCATACTCCCGCTGGTGGTGCTGTTCTCGGTGGTTCTCGTCGCCTCCGGGGCCACTCCCGGAGAGGGAGGGCAGGTCGACTGGACCAATTTCTCCGGGACCGGCTGGCTCCTGATGCTGCTCGCGGTCCTGGCCACAATCTATTTCTCGGTGCGGCTGCTGCCGCTCCTCGTGGTCGCGGCAAGCGAGACACTGGGGCCGATCGCCTCGCTGAAGCGGAGCTTCGCCCTTTCATCGGGTCATTTCTGGCGCCTGCTTGGCTTCATCGTCCTGATCGTGATCGCCTTTGCCATCGTCGCCGCGACGGTCGGCGCAGTGGTTGGCTCGCTGGTGACGCTGCTGGCCGGCGAGCCGCAGCCCTGGTCGCTTTCCCTGCTGCTCATCGCCCTTACCGGTGGGCTCGTGCAGGCCGCCTTCGTGCTCGTCTACACCGCCATGCTGGCGCGCATTTATGCCCAGCTTGCCGCGCCGGTGGCGAGCGTTCCCGAGGTCGAACGGGAAGGCTAGGCGCCGGGGACCGGCCGGGCCGCCTTTCGCGGCCCGGGCCTTGTCATTTCCAACGCGCCAGCGGCGGAAGGCTCATCAGGATGGCGTCGATATTACCGCCGGTACTCAGCCCGAACAGCGTGCCCCGGTCGTAGAGCAGGTTGAACTCGACGTAGCGCCCGCGAAACTCGAGCAGCGTCTCCATGTCCTCCTGCGAATAGGGGAGGTTCATTCTCTTGCGGACGATCCTTGGAAATATGTCGAGAAATGCTTCCCCGACATCGCGGGTGAATGCGAAATGCTCGTCGAAATGTCCTTCGAGCCGATCATAGAAAATGCCACCGACGCCCCGGGCGCGGTTGCGGTGGGGCAGCCAGAAATATTCGTCGGCCCACTTGGAAAAGCGCGGGTAGAAGGTGGGGTCATGCGCTGCGCAGGCCGCACGCATCCGCGCATGGAATGCGTCGGTATCCTCCTGGCAGGGGATCGCCGGGTTGAGGTCGGCACCGCCACCGAACCAGCGCTTCGTCGTCACCAGGAAACGCGTGTTCATGTGGACTGCCGGGACATGGGGATTGGCCATGTGGGCAACGAGGCTGATCCCCGTTGCGAAGAATTGAGGATCCTCCTCGGCACCCGGGATCTGCTTTGCGAATTCCTCGGAGAAATGCCCGCCAACGGTCGAGACGTTGACTCCGACCTTTTCGAACACGCGCCCCGCCATCTGCCCGCGGACGCCGCCGCCGCCCGCGGTTCCGTCCTCGTCGAGCCTGTCC
>CAZQLI010000132.1:0-5739 GCA_964594145.1 uncultured Sphingomonas sp.
CGCCGATACTGGACTGGCCGGGCAAATGCCCGGCCTTTCTTTTTTGAGGAGCCGGCTGCTCAGGACAGAAGGGCGGGCGCCTCGAGCCCGGGATAAATCTGCCCCAGTTCGGCGATGCTGGCGCGTGCATTGCGGTGATGCACGAAAATGCCGCCGGCAGCTTCCCACTTGTCGCGGTGGTCCGCGCGATCATCGACCAGCACGTCCGCGCCTTTCATGTGGCGATATTTGTCCCGTGCCATGCAGGTGATGATGTGGGTGCCGGGGAAATGCTCTTCGGCCCAGCGCACCTTCTGCGGCGCTGCCCAGTTCCCGAGCGGGAGGCCGGTGAGGATGATGGGGTCGAGATGGGCAACCGTGTCGAACAGGAGGCGGGCATCGGGCATCAGCGGGAGCGTCGCGTAAAAGTCGCGGGTCCGTGCGAGCCTTCGCCAGAATTCGCGTTTCCCGTGCCGCTGCTCGAACTCGCGCGCCGAGGCGCCGAGCACTTCCCTTGCGCCGGCCTCGAAGTCCGCGAGCACGCCGTCGCAGTCGAGGAACAGCTGGGGAGTCATCGAAGCCGGGCCGGTTCCAGTCCGACCGGGATCGCGTCGTCGAGCGGATCCCAGCCCTGTTCGCGAAGCAGGTCATTGCTTTCCCTGGGCTTGCGGCCCTTTCCCTTGTCGAGCGACCAGGTAATGTGAAAGGTCGAGCCGTCCGGCCGGTCGGTCGACCCGTCAATCGCTACCACGAGGCATTCCAGCCCGCGGCTATCGTCGGCATGCCCGACGATCTTCGCGTCGACCGGGCCGGGCAGGGGACGCCGTTCTTCGCTGACACAAAGCGTGACATGGTCGGCATCCGGGTCGGGATAGAGAGGCGGAAACCGCTCGAGCAGCTCTGCCCGCTGGCCTCGATCAAGTTTCCAGCCAATGACGCGATCGGAACTTGCCATGATCGATCAATCGTCGGACCGCCTCCCGGTTCCTAGCCGCTCGATCAGGCTCGCTGCAAATTCGCTGAGCGAGTCATCGCGCGCGCCAAGAATGGCGATGCGGTCTCCCGGCAGTGCTTCGCGAACGAGGCGATCGCCGATCATGGCCCTTTCGGAGATATGCTCGGCATGGCCGCCGAAACCCCGGACAGCCTCCGCGAGCCACTCGGACCCCCGCGAGCGGTCGACGGTACCTCCCTGGTAGACCGGGTCCGGCAGGAAAAGCCGGTCGCCTTCCCTGAGGCCATCGGCGAACGCCTTTGCGATCGGCTCGCCCATCTTGGCGAGCGGCCCGTAACCGTGCGGCTGGAACATGACGAGGAGCCGCCCAGGCTGGCTCGTCAGCGTCGAGAGCGTTGCCTCGATCTTGTCCGGGTTATGGGCAAAATCGTCGATGACGGTGACCCCGCCGGCTGTCCCGACCGTTTCCAGCCGGCGCTTCAGCCCGGCAAAGCGGGCAAGCGCCGGGACCACCTCTTCGAGCGGTATCCCGAGCGCGTGGACCGCACCGAGCGCTGCAAGGGCATTGAGCGCATTATGCCTGCCGGGAACCGCCAGCCTGACGTCGTGCTTCTCATCGCCGACCGTGAGGCTGAAGCTCAGCGCGTCTTCGAACAGCTCGAGGTTCCTGCCGACCAGCGTCGCGGTCGGGCTGTCGAAACCAAAGCCGATGACCTGCTCCGCAGGCAGCGCGTCGGCGATCAGGCGCGTCTCCGGATCGTCGAGGTTGACCACCGCCTTCTCGGCGACCCCGAGAAAAGCTGCAAAGAGCGAGCGAAGCTCCTCCATCTCCTTGTGGTCGAGGCTGATGTTGCCGAGGACGGCGACCGTGGGCGTGTAAAGCGCGATCGAGCCGTCGCTCTCGTCCACTTCGCTAACGAACAGCTCCGGGTCACCGACAAGCGCGGAAGCAAAAGGCGCGCCGGGCGACACGAAATTCTTCATCACCGCGCCGTTCATGACCGTCGGCTGGCGGTGGGCGGCATGGAGCATCCAGCCGATCATGCCGGTCACGGTCGATTTGCCGCTCGTCCCGCCAACGGCGATGCTGCGCTGCGCGCTGTTCAGGAGCCTCGCCAGGAGTTGCGGCCTGGTAAGCTGCTCTAGCCCAAGCTCCTTCGACCGGACGACATCGGGGACCGTCGGTTCAACCGCGGCCGAGGTGACCAGTGTCATCCCCTCTTTCAGGCCCGAGCCGTCCTGCGGCGACAGCCCGATCCCGAGGGATCGAAGATAATCGAACTTGCGGGCGAGTCGGCCGGCATCGAGCGAACGATCGGAGCCGGCGACGCGTGCGCCGCCAGCACGGAGGATGGCGGCAAGTGGAAGCATGCCGCTGCCACCGATTCCGCAGAAGAAATATTGGTCGGTCATTCCTGGGCAGCACTATGCGGGCGGGCGTCCTTGTGCAAATGATGGCTTGATGAAGATCGCGGTTGTCGCGCCGAGCTGTACGCTGAGACCCGAAGCCGCCGAAGCGGCGATCGCCATTGCCGGCGCGCGCGGCGATGCCGAGATCATCATCCATCCCCAGTGTTTTCGGTCCGATGGCCATTTCGCCGGGACGGACGAGGAGCGGCTGGCCGCCCTTCGCGAAGTCATGGCCGATGATGGCATTGACGCCGTCTGGTTCGCCCGCGGCGGCTATGGTTCGAACCGTATCGCCGAGGCTGCCGCCAGCGATCTTCCGCCAGCGGCCCGGGCCAAGACCTATCTCGGCTATTCGGATGCGGGCTTCCTTCTCGCCGCATTCCACCGCAAGGGCCTCGAGGTCGCCCATGGCCCGATGGTGCAGGACGTCGTTCGCCAAGGCGGCGAGGAGGCCATCCAGCGCGCCCTCGACTGGCTGGTGCGGCGCAGCGTCTCGGCGCTCGAGCCGGGCCTTGGAAAGGCGCAGCCCGCCATGGCCTTCAACCTCACCGTGCTGTCGAGCCTGCTGGGCACTCGGATCGAGCCGGACTTCAGCGGCGTGGAATTGCTGCTCGAGGAGGTCGCCGAACATGAGTATCGGATCGACCGCGCCATGTTCCATGTCTGCGGAAGCGCCGCGGTTCGACGCGCCTCGGCTATCCGCATGGGGCGGATGACCGAAATACCGGAAAATGACCCGGCCTTCGGACGCGACGCCGAATCCATCGTTCGTGACTGGTGCGAGCGATCGAAAATCCCGTTCGGCGGACATGCCGAAATCGGTCATGACGCGGCCAACCGCGTAGTTCCGTTCCATGATTGGGGAAATTAACCACGAAGATGCTTCTCTCCCTCTTGCACACAGAGGGGAAACGCGCTCTACCTTTCTCCAGAACAACAGGAGGGCCAAATGGCAAAAGGGACTGGTCGTAAAGCAGGAGGCGGACTTGCCCGCCCCGTAACCCCGTCGGCGGATCTTGCCGCAATCGTGGGTTCGAGCCCGCTGCCGCGTAGCGAGGTCGTGTCGAAGGTGTGGGATCATATTCGCAAGAACAACTTGCAAAACCCGAGCAACAAGCGGGAAATTCTGGCCGACGACAAGCTGCGCAAGGTTTTCGGCACCGACAAGTGCACCATGTTCGAGATGAACAAGCATCTCTCGAAGCATCTGAGCTAGTTCGCTCGCCGCTTTCTAGCCGCGGCAAGCGAATGAGAGGGGCTCCGGCATTGCCGGGGCCCCTTTTCCATTTGGGCCGATTCGCTTCTTAGCGGCAGACTCGCCAGCCAAGCCTGCCGCGATCTGCCTGGTCGAGGTGCAGATGGTCGGCATGGGCTTCGTTATAGTCGGGCGAGAGCACGGTAGCGAAAAGGTCGCAGGCGCCGTCGCGTACGTCGCGCAGGAACAGCCGTGAGGCAGGCTCTTCGTTCCAGTCGTTGAGGATGGTGACGCGCCTCCCGTCCGCAAGCCTGAATCCGAGGATGTCGATGGCGTCGGCGGTTGCATGTTCGCTGAACCGTCCCGAGGACCGGCCATAGAGCCTTCTGCAGCTGAAGCTCCCGGCATGGTCGATGCGAACGACGCTGCTGCCGAAATGCCGCCGGGCGGCCGGCTGGAGGATTTCCCTTTCCCAAAGGGCGAGCGCTGCAGCGAGGGGGCAGGACGTTACGGGACCAGCCGGCGCATAAGCAATGGACCTGGAGTCCTCGGGCCCCAGGATGACCCCGTCATCGATAAGGCAGTTGGGGTCCCTCGGCTGACCTTGTTCGAACGGCCGCTCGGCAAGGCCAGCTTCCCTGAGCAGGCCGCGGCAGCGGTCCGCGTCGCCTGAGAGCCGGGCGATCTTCATCCCGGTGAACGGCCCCACGGGGTCGGAAAGGCTAAGCGGCGTCCAGGGAAAACGCTCGGGGTGATCGCGCATCATTTGCCGCAGGCTCGTCCAACCAATCGCCAGGGCCGCCAGCACCAGGACGGCGAAGATGGCGCAGCCTGCCCTCCTGCGGCGCCTGCTAGGCACGGAGCGCGCTGGAGAGCGGCTCCGAGATCACCGGATAGCCGCGTCCCTCGGGAATCCGGACATGGGCCTTTCCGTCGATTTCCTCGATCCAGGGGATGATCGTGTCGACCGGATGGCCGCGGGCATCATCGAGCGCCTCCTCGAGCGATCCATGCTGGGCGAGGCGTTCGAGGTTGCGCTTGGTTGGAAAAATGGCCGTTGCATCGCCGCGCTCTATGCGGCGGACGATCGCGGACGGGCTGGTCCATTCGGCGGCAACGCATTCGCCTTCCTGCGGCCGTGGATGCCAGCTGCCAGGCGGGGCCCTGGCAATGAAGAACATCGTGTCGAATTTTCGCGGCTGCTTGAACGCGGGCATCCAGCGCGCAAATGGCGTCAGCGCTTCGAGGTCGAGCGACAACCCATGGGCCTGGAGCAGCCCTGCAAAATCCTCGCCCCGCTGCAGCGCGGACTGGAGAAGAAGGCCAAGCGATGGCTCTGCAGGGCCGACCAGGGCGGGCGCGACTCCGGTTTCCTCGATCGTTTCGCGAATGGCGGTGACCCTCGAAGCGTCCCCGGGTCGGCCCATGGCGCCGGCGAGCTGCCGATCCGCCTCGTCCACGCGTCCGCCGGGGAACACCACCGCGCCGGCCGCGAAGGCCATCTGCGGCGAGCGTTCGACGACCAGTATCTCGGGCCCGGAATCAATATCGCGCCAGACGATGAGGGTTGCTGCGGGGATGGCGTCGGTCATGGTCCTTCACCCGACTAGCAGCTTGCAGCGCATAAAAAAGGGCCGGCAGCCCTTGCTGGGCGCCGGCCCTCCTGTGGTTTCCACCCCCGGAAAGGGGAGCGGAGACATTTTACATGGCGTTGACGTTCGACGCGTTCACGTCCGCCTCGTCGATCGCCTCTTCAGCCCGTTCGCCCTGCTCTTCGAGCGCCTCGGCCTGGTTCTCAAGGGCAGCTGCCTCGTCCGCATTGGCGGCATTGTCAGCAGCCGCTTCCAGATTCTCGGCGGCAGCCTCATAGTTTTCCTGGACGTTCTCGCCGGCGGAATCATCACCCTGACCGCCGCAGGCAGCGAGTGCGAGAGCGGCAGCGCCAACAAGAGCGAACGAAAGCTTTCTCATCAAAAATCCCCTTTTTCCAACGTGGTGACGCCCGTGGGGCCCCCACTATGACGGCTCACAACGCAACCAACTTGAGGACGGTTCCGAAACGGACGCCTTTTTGTCAATCGCTTGCAGGAGCAGGTCAGCATAACTATCTTAGTCCTGCCGGGAAACCGGCTATGTCGGTAGACTATCGGGTGGAATAGGCATTTCGGACCCGGGGGGCAGTACCCCGGCGCCTCCACCA
>CAZQLI010000133.1:0-5731 GCA_964594145.1 uncultured Sphingomonas sp.
CAAGGACAATTTCCTTCGCGCCGCCGAGGCCTGGGACGTGCTCGCGGCCCGGTCAGACAAGTCCGACCGGCTACGCGCGGAAGAGGCGATAAGAAAGGCCAGCTTGCTCGAGCAGGCCTGAGCTGCCGGGGCCGCCGGGTTGCTGCCTATCGCAGCACCATCCTGTCGCCCTTTATCTCGACGCTATCGAACTTGCTCAGAAAGCTCTGGCCAAGCAGGGACATTTCGCCCCCATCGAGAACGACCGCCGTCATTTCTTCCGCGGCAGCGCCCCCGAGCGACACCCGATCGAGCGTGACCAGTTCGCCGTGGACATCACCGCCCGCGCCCTGCCCGACGACCATCGGCATTCCAATCGAAATGCCCACGCCTGCCCGGCGGGCATCCGCGCGCGATAGGGCGATCGCGGTCGCCCCGGTATCGACCAGCATGCGGATGGTCTGACCGTTGATTGACGCATCGGCGTAGAAATGCCCGTCCGCTTCGCGCTCGAGAATGATGGCCTCGGACCCGAAAACCGGCTCCTCCTCCCCGCTCTCGGCCGCTGGCTCTTCGCCTCCCCAGGCTTCCTCGCGAACCTGCCCGGAGGCGTTTTCGCCCGCGGCTGATCCCCGGCTGCCGACGCCGGTAATCACCGCGGCGACAAGTGCACCGATCGCAAAGAGCATCACGAGTCCGTTTGCGCGCATCGCCGGGATGGTACCGGCCATAGGGTAAAGAATTTGTGGCTGGTCCGGTACAAGTCGACGATCCCCGCGCAAAAAGGCCCGGGCGACCAGAACGCCCGGACCTTCCACGCGTTACGCTACCCGGCGGCCGCTCCGCGCAAGCGGTCACCAATTGCCAATCGGTTTGGAAAAAACTGCCGAGTTCAGCCGCTTACTGGACCTGCAATCTCCGGCTACTTATTGGTCCGTCCAGGGTCCAGCTTCGCTGCCCCACTGGCGTCGGCGTTATTGTCGGTGTCGCCTTCGACGCTATTCTCGCCTTCGATGAGTTCCGGGTCGCCGCCCTGGCTGGTACCAATCGACTGTCCAATCCCGGGATTGCGCTCCAGGTCCTCGTCCTGCTTGGTCCCGGCGATCCCGCGTTCGCGTTTCTCGTCCATTTTCTAGGCCTTTCCGGACGTGTGGCCGTCCGCCTCGTCCTGTGCACGGGCCACCGACAGGCTATCCGCCATTCCGCGGCCCTTGGCCTGCTCGGCCTCGTTCCTGTGGTTCCTGCCCTGGTTGCCGCCATGGCGGCCATGGCTCCTTTTCATTGCTAGCTCCTCGAGCTGCTCTGCTCGTTGCGCCGGTCCTCGTCAGTGACCGGTCCCTTTGACCCCTTGGAACCGCCGGCCCATTCGCGGGCCTGCTGAACGGGGTCGGCGCCGCCATCGGGACGGTCGGCCTTCGAGCTGCCGCTGGCCGGCTTGGTCGATTCCTTCACATTGGTCATGCTCGTCTCTCCTGGGGAGGAAACGGTTGGCCCCCTCCCCAGTTGCTCAATTCGACCCGCCGATCGGCGCGGCTCAGACCGTGGCCTCCTCCATCGTGCTGAGTTCGGGCGTCGGTATGCCGCTCGCCTTGTACTCGCTGGTGAGCTCGGCTTTCCGGGCTGCCAGCTGTTCGCCGAGCGCGTCCATGTCCAGCTCCGCCTTGCGGGCCTGGGAGAAAAGGCCTTCCACGCGCTTTTCCTCCTCCTCGACGTGATGTTCGACCTGCTCCTGGAGGACTTTTACCTTGCTGTCATAAAAGCCGTCCTCGGGACTCCCGGCAAGGATCTCCGCGACCAGCATCTTGGCGCCGTCATGCTCGACATAGCTTTCCTTCAGAAGGTCCTCCTCGACCTTGCCCTCGCAGGCCGGGTAGAAAATCTCTTCCTCGATCTTTGCGTGAACCGACAGCTCGAGGCAGATGCGCTCCGCAAGCTCGCGCTTTTGCGCGTCCCCGCTAGCCTTTTCGAACCGGGCGAACAGGTCCTCGACTTCGCGATGATCCTGCTTCAGCAGGGCGATCGCGTCCAATTTCTTCTCTTCGGCCATGATGTTAGCTCCATTTGCTGGTTCCGTCGTGGAGGGGCAACGAGGAGGAGGTTCTGCTAGTTCCGGGCAGCCGGTTCGGCTGGTCGTGGCCCTTTCGTGCACGGGTCGTGGGCGAGGCTGTCCCGTCAGGCGGCTATCCGCCCCGGCTGGAGGAGAAACTTGCAAAGCCCGCCTGAACCTGCCGGCGGGCTAGATTTCGTCCCTCGGCAGGATCTCGACAGGCTGGCGCATAGCTTCCGCTTCATGGAAGCGTGCGAGCTGCTCATGGAGGTTACGAATGGCCTGGTCGCTTGCCGCCGCTGCCATCCTGCGGCACTGCTCGGCGCGCTCGAGATGAAATGCGCGCTCCTCGTCGAGGCTCATGGCCTGGTCCCCCAGCAGGGAGTATGGGATCAATTCCCGGCCGCAATGATATCATAGATTGAGGATGTCAGTGAGTCCGTCCTAGCTGGAACGTCCATGATCGCGGCGGGCCGCAAATTCCTCTGAGCCGGATCCCGCTTTCCCTCCCCTGTCGAGTTCCATCCAGTCCCGGAATTCGAGACCGTAGAGCATGTCGAGGACCTCGAACTCGAGGCCGCCCGGCTGGGAAGTATTGGTGTTCCACAGCGCGACGACGCCGCTCTTGAGCTCGGGGTCGAACAGGATAAGCGAGCGATAGCCATCGACCCCGCCGCGATGCCCGATGACCTGGTGGCCGGCATAGTCATAGCTCCGCCAGCCATAGCCATACCGGGCTTCGCCGAGGCGCTCGAGGAACTTGCGCAGCCGGGCCCGCTCGCCGGGGGTCTTCACGCGCGGCTGGTGAATCGTGTTGAGCAGGTCGTGGCTGAGGACCTGCGGCATTTCGCCCATTTGAGCCAGCATCCAGACGGCAAGGTCCTTGATGTTGCTGTTCACGCCGCCGGCGGCCGGGACCTTGTAGTAGACGTCCTTCACCGCGAGCGTCCGGCGACCAACGCTGTGCGGGCGGGCCCAGTTGGGAGACCTGACGAGACCCTCGATGGTCAGGCTGGCCGACGTCATCCCGAGCGGCGCAAACAGCTCGCGCTTCACCGCCTCCTGGTATCGCATTCCGCTTACGCGCCCGACCATTTCACTGGCAGCGTCATAGGCGATGTTCTGGTAGCTCCAGCAGGTCCCCGGCGCGCAGATGCTGTTGAGCGTGGCCAGGGTGCCGCGAAGGAAGTTGACGTCCTGGCCTTCCTCCAGCTTGTTGTCGAAGGCGTTGCGATAAAGACCAAGACGGTGGCTGAGGACGTCGCCCACGGTCGCCTTGAGCTCGTTGCGACCCGGAAGCCGAAGCGACGGGGCAACGCTGGCGACGGGCTGGTCGAAGCTAAGCCTGCCCTCTTCAGCGAGCTTCGCCACCATGGTCGACGCGACGCCCTTTGAAAGGGATGCCCAGCGGAAGACCGTCTCGGCATTCACCTTCTCGCCGGAATTCTCGATCGTTTCGCCATATCCGTTCAAAAAGGTGATCCGGCCATTTTCGACCACGCCGACGGCGAGGCCGACCATGTTGGGCCGTTCGACCATCCGCTGGAGCCTCGCGTCCAGCTTCGCATAATCGATCCTGCTGCGGCTTGCCGGCTCAACGGTTGAGAGGTGCGCACTGATGGTCGCCCGCGGCTTGTCCGCGGCGCCACCTTCGGGCTGATCCAGGTTCCCGAACGGCTGCGCCAGCGCTATTGCACCGACTGCGAGCCCAAACAGGCCCAGCCCCACCTTTAATTGACGTTCCAACGAATTCAGATCCTCCCCGTTGCTGCTGTGCCGCCCGCAGCCAAAACGCTCAACTCCCCCAAGAATCTCCCTGCGCCGAACGGAAGCGTGGGAGCGGCGAACAGCACCCATCTGGTCAGCGGGTCCCCAGTCGCCTAAGAGCCCTGCCGGGGAGAATTGATGAAGTTCCTTAGAACCTTGTTCTGGGTGGTCGTGGCCGTGTCGTTGGTGATCTTCTCCAGCCGCAACTGGGGAGACGTGACCCTCAACCTGTGGGGCAACATCCAGGCTGACGTCAAACTGCCATTCCTCCTGCTGGTGATTTTCCTCCTCGGCTTCCTGCCGCCCTATCTGCTGATGCGCAGCCGCCTGTGGAACATGAAGCGCCGGCTGGCGGTGGCCGAGCGCCCGGCCATTCAGGCAACCGACGTTTCTCCAGCTGGGGACAATGACGAGGCGATGGCATGACCAGCCCGATTTACGTCGCGATCGATACGCCCGACATGGACCGGGCGCGAACCATCGCCGCGGCGGTGAAGCGCCATGCCGGGGGCCTTAAGCTTGGCCTCGAGTTCTTCTGCCACAATGGCCGCAACGGCGTGATGGAGCTTGCCGAGCTCGGCCTTCCAATTTTCCTGGATCTCAAGCTCCACGATATTCCCAACACGGTCGCCAAGGCCATCCAGGCGCTGGCCCCGATCACGCCGGCGGTCCTGACCGTCCACGCCGCTGGAGGCCGGGCGATGCTCGAGGATGCCAAGGCATCGGCACCCGCCGAGACGAAGGTCGTTGCAGTGACGGTGCTCACCAGCCTGGATAGCGAGGACCTTTCCTCGATCGGGGTCAAGTCGGACAATCACGAGCAGGTGGAGCGGCTCGCCGCGCTCGCCAGGGATGCCGGTCTCGATGGCATCGTCTGCTCGGGCAACGAGGTTGCTGCCGTCCGCAGGCAATGGAAGGACGGGTTTTTCGTGGTGCCGGGAATCCGCCCTCAAAATTCCAACGCCGGAGACCAGAAGCGGGTCATGACCCCGCGCGGCGCAATCGACGCCGGGGCCTCGATCCTGGTAGTGGGCCGTCCCATCACCGGGGCGGCCGACCCCGCCGTGGCTCTCCGGGAAATCGCCGGGACGCTATAGTAGACATAGCGGCGCATCCTTTCTAACTCCCGCGCCGCACATTCACGAGGGTTCGATGAGCTGGCTCAGCAGCGTCCGCAAGGGCATTCAATCACTTACCAAGCGCCAGTCGGCCGACAATCTCTGGCACAAGTGCAAGAAATGCGGCTCGATGGTCTTCACCAAGGAGTGGGACGACAACCAGTTTGTCTGCCCGCGCTGCGATCACCATGACCGTGTCGGCCCGACGGTCCGGTTCAACGCGCTGTTCGACCGGCAGAAATACGAGACCATCGCAATCCCGGAAGTCCGGGAAGACCCGCTGAAGTTCCGTGATACGAAGCGATACGCCGAGCGGATCAAGGCGGCGCGCAACTCGACCGGGGAGCGCGACGCGCTGATCAACGCCATCGGCCGGATCGAGGGTCATCTCGCGGTCGTTGGAGTCCAGGACTTCGCGTTCATGGGCGGCTCGATGGGTGTCGCCGTCGGAGCCGCTTTTGTCGCCGGGGTCGAGCGGGCGATTGCCAAGCGCTGTCCCTATATCCTGTTCACTGCCGCGGGCGGTGCGAGAATGCAGGAAGGCATATTGTCCCTCATGCAGATGCCGCGCACGACGGTCGCGCTTGCAAGGCTGAGGGAAGCAGGCCTTCCCTACATCGTCGTGCTGACCGACCCGACCACCGGTGGAGTGACGGCGAGCTACGCGATGCTGGGCGATGTCCAGATCGCCGAACCCGGCGCACTCATCGGCTTTGCCGGTCAGAGGGTGATCGAGCAGACCATCCGTGAGAAGCTCCCGGAGGGCTTCCAGCGGGCCGAGTATCTGCTCGAGCACGGGATGATCGACATGGTCGTCCAC